>JAHDFH010000067.1 GCA_020628305.1 Acidimicrobiales bacterium
CACTAATTGCTTGTGCTTCAACGTTGCCTCGATTATCCACGGTTCCAGAAACGGTGAGGTAGCCATCGACATACCCAACAATTGTCCCGTCATAGATAGTGATGCGACCAGGGGTTACGCTGCAGTCAACGAGCGGGTTTGAAGACGAGTCGTGGGATGTTGCTGTCAGTATGTAATCACCCGACAATCCGCCAGCGCCTGTAACCAACGATGTGCTTGAACTAGCTGAAGTGTTGGCCCCGGAATTTATCGAGCCAGCGGGGACACTTGTGTCGACGGTAGAAGCTGAATTAGATCCCCCACCTCCACCACAAGCCGTGACAACCGAGCCTAACAATAAACAGATGATACTTTTGATGAAACGATGGTGAATCGATTGGTGGGCACTGGACATGCGTCTTCCTTCCTTAAGGTCGCAAACAGCAAATTGAAAACGAACTGAATCGTTACTCTACGTATGCTGCAATTTGGTACCGAAACAGGAATCGCGAAGACACGGTTGTTAACAATTCAAAGTGAGATTAAATCAACGATCCGTTTACACACCGAACTCATAGCGGATTTGGATCCCTCTAGCCACAGCTCATGCTGAAATAGGCTTATAAGCCTGAATCATAGATACCGACATTTTGAAAAAGCTTTTTTTGTGAGTGGCTGCATATGGTGTATGCGCTCAACGATGAACTCTAACGCGAATAGTGGTGATAGGGCTATTCATTCAACAGTAATTCAGCCATACCGTCCAGTTCCTGTTTAGGCTGTTTCCACCCCGGCATCTGCTGCGTCAACAAACGATAAAAACGTTCGCTGTGGTTATGCTCTCTGATATGACACAGCTCATGGAGGATGACATAGTCAATGCAGTCCCTTGGTGCTTTGACCAGGTGCGGGTTCAGCATCAGCACACCTTGTTTAGAGCAGCTGCCCCACTGCTTTTCCATAGATAAAAGTCGAAACGTCGGTGCTTCATTAATCCACCCGACCTGAGGAAGCAGTTTTTCCAATCGCGTTGTGAAGATGTGTTGTGCGCGTGCTCGATACCACTGCCTCAGCAATCTGCTGACTTGATCTGCCGTATCATCACGGCGTTGTGGCAAGCTGACCAGTAACTTCCCTCGTTCCATCTTGACGTAGGGTGTGTCGTCAACGTTGTTTATCACTTTCAGCACATAGCGTCTACCAAGATAAAACTGCATCTCACCACTGACGTACCGTCGGGGTTGAATATGCTTTCTCTGCGTCGTGATTGCTTGCAGATTGTCGTTAATCCATTTTGCGCGTTTCATAACCGCATCGTGGATCTCTTTCCGTTTTGCGCGCTCTGGTGCTTCAACGATTACATGGGATTCAGGAGTTACGTGAATACTGATTTTTCTTGGTTTGCCTGGCTCGATGGCTTTACGCTTCACACGATAGGGAACCTTTACATGGCCATACATGAATGCGTAGGTTTCATCAGTTTCTGAGTCTGAACGAAGCACATCCATGTTCACTGGTGTCCAGAAAGCCCAAGTCGTGTAATTTGTATCACCTCGGTGACGATTGCCTGTGCGTTGTCTAATCCAATGTCGTTAAATAATAGAGGCAATAGCCCTAGTTTGATTTGGTTTTCAATCTCTTGCGGGTTAATGGAATATTCGGCGACTGATCGTCGTACCACCTCATCAATTTTCAGTGAGAATTCCAGGCATTGGTCTTCACTCAAGGCTAATGGCTCCCCCAGTCGCAATAGGAATAATCCGTAGTAGGCCTGCACATGTCTCCTGATGGATGGGTCGAGCGTGGCAAGCCGTGCATTGGGTAGTCCACTGACTTCTCTGGCATCGAGTTGGTTTTCAAAGTCTGCAAACATCAGGTACTGTTTTACGGGGGCATCGAACATGTCCTTTGCGTCTGCGATGGCCTGTTGCAATAGCTTGGAAAAGTAGACCTGAGCGTAGGGGTCATCGGCCAGATCCTGTTCTATCTTGCGTTTCATTCGGCCCGTGATTCTATCGCTACGGTTGCGTGCCTCATCATCACTAACCGTGGCAGGGTTAGAATTTTTGCCTAAATTACTAACAAGGTACGCCCCTTCTGATTCACTGATGGCTACACCGCCGATGTGCTTATCGAGCAATGTGCGAATACTGTCGGCATACGCATCGTAGTCCACCGTTTCTTCTGCATCTTCACGCACCTGCTGACGTAGCTGCGTCATTTGTTTCAACGTCTTTTTATAATGTTCGCGCTTATTGTCATAGCTTTTATCATCAAAATAGGTGGCAGATTGGAGTGCAACTTTCATGCAGTTTGCAAACGCCGTCAGAGCGTCGTAGAAATCGTTGCGTGGTTTAAGATTCTGATCGGTTAGTTGGCCATCGATACTTTCGATGCGAGGGCTGAGTGCCTGTCGTAGTGCGGGGCCATCTTGTTTGTTTTCAACCGATGCAAACAGGGACCAAAGCTCGTTATAGAGCCTGGGCAGTTTTTTGTATTCGGTATCCATGCTGCTGTACAGGCCTTTGAGGTCATCGATGTCGAAGCCGCCTTGTGTACGCTCAGCTAGGTCCTGGTACTTCTCTATCGTCGCATCCAGTTCTTTCAGGATGCCTCGGTAATCAATCAAGCAACCAAACTGTTTGTTTTTGTGCAAACGATTCACACGAGCTATTGCCTGAATTAGGTTGTGTTGCTTGAGCGGTTTATCGATGTAGAGCACGGTATTTCTTGGTTCATCAAAACCCGTTAGCAGCTTATCAACCACGATCATTAAGTCAGGGCCATCGGCCTTAGCGAATTCTGAGATGATGTAGTCGGTGTACTTCTTCTCATCCTGCGAACCAACGTTTTCCTTCCACCAGTTCTGTACTTTGTCCTTTGATTCCGTGTCGATATCATCGTGACCTTCGCGTGTGTCCGGTGGTGACATGGCTACTACCGACGTCACCTTGCCAATCTTATCCAGCAACAGTTTGTAGGCAATGGCTGACGCCTTAGATTCGCAGGCTAACTGACCTTTTAACCCTTGTTCTTTGAAATTTTGGAAGTGGTCTGATAGGTCGTGGGCTATCAGTTCCAGTCTGCCTTCGACTTGATAGATTTGCCCTTTGCTGGAAAACTTGCGTTTCAGATCGGTGCGTTGTGTGGCGGAGAGTTTGTCGGTAATGCGATCGAACCAAGCGTCAATGGCCTCATCATTGGTATTGAGCTCCGGGATACGCTCTTCGTAGAGTAGGGGGGTGACAGTACCGTCCTGCACGGCCTGCTGCATGGTGTAGGAATGAACAATGCTGCCGAACTTGTTCTCGGTTTTATCGTCCTTGAGCAACGGCGTGCCAGTGAATGCGACAAATGCCGCTCGTGGCAACACTTGTTTCATACGAATATTGTTTTCACCGCTCTGACTGCGGTGGCCCTCGTCTATCAATACCAGTATGTCAGGGCTGTCGTTGTAACAAGTGCTTTGGTTAATGGCAGTAGCAAACTTGTTAATGATAGAGAAGATGATGCGTTCATTGCCTTTGCCAATCTGCTCAGCCAGTCGTTTGCCGGTAGTGGCCATGGCATGGGTTTTCTCTTTCTCCAGCACAGCCCCGCCTGATACGAAATTTCTTGCCAGTTGTTTTTCCAAGTCAACACGGTCCGTCACCACCACTACACGGCATTGAGCAAGCTCTGATAACCAGATCAGGGCTTTGGATAGGAATACCATGGTGAATGATTTACCCGACCCGGTCGTGTGCCAGATGACGCCGCCATTGCGCGCACCGCTCTCATCGAAGGACGTGATACGTTCAAGTAAGGCTTTGATGCCGAACACCTGTTGATAGCGGGCAACGACTCTACCCACTTTCTTATCAAACAGCGTGAACAGGCGAGTCATGTCCAATAGGCGATCAGGACGCAGCAGTGAAATTAACAAGCGGTCCTGATCGGTGACAACGCGCTGGCCACCGGCTATGAGTGCTTCATATTCTTTACGCGTGTGGTTGGGGCGATGATTGAAGAGTGCTGCGAGTTGCTTCGGGCTCATAGCCTGGTTTTTCAAGCGAAAGAATTCAGCTTCATCTATTTGCTCTTCTTTCCATTTGGCCCAGAAGGTGTCTCTGGTGCCGCAAGTGCCATACAGGCCATCATGACCATTGATGGAGAGGAGCAATTGGCTATAGGCAAACAGGTGCGGTATTTCATCGACTTTCTGATTGCGGATGTTTTGTGATACACCTTCTGCTACGGTGGGTTTGCCACTGTTTGAGGAGTCAGGTCGCTTTGCTTCAATGACTACCCAGGGCAAACCGTTAACAAAACACACGATATCCGGAATGCGTTTACCGGTGCCTTGCGCGTTCTCCACTTCCATCTCTTCGGTAAAGTGAAAGAGGTTCTCCTGCGGGGATGCCCAGTTAATGATTTGTATGGTGGGCGTGGCTTTCTTGCCGTCAACAAACTCAGATACACCAACACCAAACGTGAGAGCGTTATAGAGTTTTTCGTTCGCCGCTTTTAACCCTTCGTTCATTGCAGGGTTGGCTAACTCATGCACAATCCTGTCAATGGCAGCCTCAGAGAGAAGGCAGTCCCGTCCCATGAAAGGGAAGGTCTTTTTTGCCAGTATTGAGCGCAGTATGGAAGGTAATATCACGATAGAGCGATTGCCGCGTAGCGTCAAACACTCACTAGGGGGTACGAACTGATAGCCCAATTGCATCAGCAGTGCGAGAGCAGGAATCTTAGCGCTGTGCTCTTCGTTGAAGTTGGCGATGGGGCTAGTCATTGTTATTCTCATCGAGCAGTGCACGCAGTGCCGCTATGTTGGTTTGCGCACCTTCGGCTTCAGTGAGTCGACGCCTTTCATCCGAGTAGCGATCAAACTCAGTTTTGGCTTTTTCGTCAGCGGCTTTCTTGGATAGTGTTCCAGCATTTTGGAGTACTTCACGGTCATTGAAACGCAGAAAGTCATCGAGCTTGGTTTGCCAGTCTTTCAGAAATACTTGCTTGCGTCGTAAAGCTTGATCCTCAGCAAAGTCTAGCCACATAGTTACTATGCGATTTAGCGCCGCAATTTCCGTCTCGTTCAGATAATTCTTAGCGATGGTTACATCCGTTTTACGCACTGCCCCATTCTTGAAGCTGGTTAGCCCTACGTTGGGCTTGTTAGCATCTACTCGCTGTGCAATCAGTTCGGCGGCTGTTAAACCGGTGCAGGCAAAATGCAGTTTGTTCTGGATGATCTGAAAGAACCTGTTCGTGTCCTTGTCTGCGGGCGTGTAGTCAGCCGCCATGGTGAAGATATCTTTTACTCTTAAATACACTCGACGTTCGCTGGCACGTATGTCACGAATGCGTTCCAGCATTTCATCAAAGTAGTCGGGCACGGCCGATTGACCCACGGGTGGGTTTTTCAAGCGTTCGTCGTCCATGACGAAGCCTTTCACTAAGTATTCTTGCAGTGTTTGCGTGGCCCAGCGTCGGAATTGTGTGCCGCGAGGGGAACGTACGCGGTAGCCTACGGCGAGAATGACTGGCAGGCTATAGTGGCTAACCTGCCGTTTAACTTGCCTTTTTCCTTCAGTTTGAACTTGTAAGTAATCCTTACAAGTTGCAGCTGGCTCAAGCTCGTCTTCTTCGTAAATTGTTCGAATATGCTGTGTGATTGACTGAGGTGTGACACCGTAGAGTTGAGCTATCAATGCCTGCGATAACCACAGGGTGTCAGACTCAAAACGACATTCCACACACACATGGCCATCCTCGCTTTGGAACAGGATGAATTCACCGGCGGGTGGAGTGTCGTTGGAGGAGGTCATGGCGCATCGACCTTTACCTGTCGCTTGCCTGTTAGCAGTTGCTGCATTAAGGCTTTTTTTTCTTGTATAAGAAACGTCAGTTTGGTCGAATAAATCTCATTTTCCCTGATTGTTGTTTCCAGAGCCCGCGCTATTTTTTTCTGTTCAGCTATATCAGGAATTGGAACCGTGATATTTTTAATTATTCCAGCACTTAAGTTTTGTTGGCCGCCTTCATTAGCCATACCTCTTATATTTTGATACTCACTCATTAAGTAGTAGTAATAGAAATCACAATCATATTCTTCCTTTAGGAGCAAAGCCGCACACGCCTGATTAGTCGACGCTCGTATCCCCAGTTTTGCTACTTGCCCACGGGTTTTTCCCTGCCCATACATTGCAATAAGTATCGTGCCTTTTGGAAATACTTTTGCAGAGGAATTCTTAAGTCCTTTTGTTGTAATGGATTGGCTTGTAGCTTTGATTGTTTCAAACTTTATTTCTGCTGTAGTTACCCATGGGATTTTCCCATTCCAATATGAGTCATTTGTTCTACTGGGTGTGCCTCCAGACTTTACGGCAGCAATGGTGCCAACACGGCCTGCCGCCCACTCTCCCTCAAACCCCGCAAACCGCTTCTTCCCCGTCAACAATTGCTGCATCAGTGCTTTTTTCTGCTGCTTGCTGGCGTCAATCAGTTTTTCAGTGGTGGCGATTGCGCGATCCCATGTTTGTAGGATTCCGGCGATTTTTCGCTGTTCTGGGAGGGGGGGAATCAAAAGTTGAGTATTCAAGACATCATCGCGGGAAATTCCTGGAATAAAGCCAGCAGCTGAATTTTCATATTTATTCACGTTGGCAGCTAAACTGTAATACGCATAGCCTTCAGTAATTTTTGTGGGTCGTGCAGCCATTAGTTGTCTGCTAATCGCGTATGTCTTGTTGGACCTAATAATTTTCCCTGTGCCTGAACCTTTGACAACGATTAATATGTCACCTTTGCGGCTAAACTTCTTGCCGTTTGTTGTGTATTTGGTGACGATGATGTGATTGTTTGGAAAGTCGGCTGGGCCCGTTAAGTACGGTTCTCCTTGGCCAACAGTATTTGTCATATTCGCATCAACATGTTGACCAGAAATGAGCTCAATTTCTTGTCTGAAACAGCCTTTTCTCCAGCCATCAGGAACCATAACCGAGGTCCTCTAAATACCCCGCCATCTCAACTTCCAACACATCCAGCTCCTTCTGCAATGCCAACCGCTCCTTACGCACAGCCATCAAATCAATTTCTTCCTCTTCTTCAAATGTATCAACGTAACGAGGAATGTTCAGGTTGTAGTCGTTCTCCTGTATCTCCTCAACGGTTGCCAGATACGCATACTTGTCAATGCTTTCACGTGCCTTGTAGGTATCAATAATCTTTTGGATATTCTCAAGGGTCAGTACGTTCTGATTCTTACCAGATTTGAATTCACGACTGGCATCGATAAACAAAACCTTCTCATCTGACTTGTCTTTCTTAAAGATTAAAACGGCGGCCGGTATGCCTGTGCCAAAGAACAGTTTCTCTGGTAAGCCAATTACAGCATGTAGCAAGTTTTCATCAATTAGTTGCTTACGAATCTTGCCTTCACTGGATGCACGAAACAAAACCCCATGCGGCACAACTACACCCATGCGTCCTGTCTTAGGTTTAAGGGTTTCTATCATGTGGGAGATGAAGGCATAGTCGCCTTTGGTCTTGGGTGGAATGCCCCGGCGAAAGCGGCCCCATGGATCGTCGGCGGCTCCGTCATGGCCCCATTTGTCGAGAGAAAAGGGAGGATTGGCGGTGACGATGTCAAAGTGCAGCAGGCCGCCGTCTGTATCTTGCAGTTTGGGGTTGCGGATAGTGTCCCCCCATTCAATGCGATGATTGTCCTCGCCGTGTAGGAACATGTTCATCTTTGACAATGACCAGGTAGAGCCAATAGCCTCTTGACCAAACAATGCGTATTGTCGGGAGTTGTTGAAGTTCTTTTGAATTTGTTTGCCACATTTCATGAGCAATGAGCCTGAGCCGCAGGCTGGGTCGCATATTTGATCGCCCTCTTTGGGTTCAAGAAGTATGGCGAGCAGATCAGAGACTTCGGGTGGGGTGTAGAACTCGCCAGCCGTTTTGCCGCTGGTGGCGGCGAAGTGTTTGATTAGGAATTCGTAGGCATTACCTATAACGTCCAGTGAGCCAACACGGCTGGGGCGCAGGTTAAGTGTTTCTTTGCCAAAGTCCTCTAGCAGGTGACGCAGAATATCGTTCTTCTGTTTCTCGTCGCCGAGTTTGTCAGTGTTGAAGCTGATGTCCTGAAACACGTTCTTAAGCTTGGTGCCGTTGGCTTCTTCTATCGCGTGCAAGGCTTGATCGATACGCGTGCCGTTGCCCGGTTCATGGCGAGCTTTATACAAGGTGGCGAAGGTGGCATCGTCTGGAATTTTGAAAGATTGGCTTGCCATCATGGCGGCAATCATTTCTTTGTTGTCCCCGAACTGTGCGCCCAGTTCATCCACCTTGTCCTGATGCACATCGGAGATGTACTTTAGGAATAGCATGGTAAGTACGAAATCTTTGTAGATAGAAGGGTCAACCGTGCCGCGGAAGGTGTCGCAGGCACCCCAGACGGTTTTGTTAATTTCGTCTTGATTTATCTGTGTATCGTTCTTCATAGTAATTGCTCTGTTGCCAACGACCAGGCGGCCGTGTGCGTAATTTTTTTGTCTGTTTCTGCTAACTGCTGGCGCACGTGTTCTCTGTGTTTGTGCAGGGCAATCAGTTGGGTTATTTTTTCCTGCTGTTCAAGCGTCGGTAGCGGAATCTCTACGCTGCCAAAATTCTTTTCACTGATGAACGAGATGCTAGTGCCTTCCTTCATTGATTGAAGGCGTTGCTGCACCTGCACGGTATTCAGAACCCAGTGAAGATAATCTGATGATGCTTTGAGTTCGTTAGGGGATATAACCAACAGACCGAAGGTGGTGATAATGGGTTTCCCGGTTACCGCTTGGCGAATAGGCCGATAGGCTACTTGGCGGAGGCCTCTAGCCGTGAAGACAATGTCGTTATTATTGAGGTTATAGCGCTGTACCTTCTTACCGAGCTGGACGCAGGCTAGTGTGTCTGCGTTCAGCTCGGTATCTAAGGTTAGGTCGCTGGCTTGTATAACCCGTGTATCTCCCTCATCGTTGGGTTCAATGCGCCCTCGAAAGGCGTAGCCGTTTCGGATGGTGGCAATGTCAGCGATCCTTGCTGTTTGGGCGACCTTTTTCATCTTTTATAACTACCCGGTTGGTTTACGCCGCCGAGGTTCTAGTTGGCACGTATGTCATCTTGCTCGCATTCGATTTGCACCAGTCAAGAACGACTTCCGCAGTTTTCAATACTAAATGCGGTGAAATACACTGCATTTGGCTGCCGTAGCGCATTTCGTTGGGATAGGTTGAGCCTTTTTCAGCCTCAGATAGAAGTAATCCAACTGAACCGTTCAGGTATTGGTCATCAACGACTTCACCCCAAAGTTTGTCCCAGGGTTCAAGTGGTTTTCCATTCCAGTGCAGCGTATCCACAGCGTCAAGCAAGTCCAATAATTTGTGATTATGCTTGCGTATTGCTTTTGGGCTTTTCCCAGAATGTTCAAGCAAGCACTTCATTGCAATTTCCATTGACACACAACTTTGGTAGACCACGACGCGCGCCGTCTCGTTTTCTCCATCGTGGTGCTGGCCAAGTAACTTTGCCGCTTGCAGAATTTTCTCTGCGAAATCAAAACTGTATTCCATTGATTTATACCTTTTGCTTGTTAAAAGTTTTAATCAACTGGCTTGACCGAACGTGGCTATTACGCCACCCTAATGCTGTATGTCAAATTCGGCTAACCAGCTCGATTTGGGAAAGGCCTCGCTCTGGCAGGAGCGAGGCTTTTTTTGCAGTACTTAAGTACTACAGGCGAAATGATGTATGAACAAGGCTTTGTTGTCAACTGTATATTTTGCCTACTGCAAAAAATACGATTTTGCAACCAAGAACCTGAATGAAACAGCGCAAGAAGACCGGTGGGAATTACCTGACTTCTCGTGCGAAAGAGCGCAAGTGCAGCTTCACAGCGGCTTCGCCCATTGTTAGCCGAACACTGCTTGGTGACCCTGAGCAAGAAATACCGGGTCAATTACCCAATCAACACGTCTTTCTGCAACTGAGGGCACACTGTGAGTGACGATATCTGGATGGTGCGCGCGGGCAGAGGTGGTGCATTTGCCGAG
>JAHDFH010000010.1:0-10347 GCA_020628305.1 Acidimicrobiales bacterium
CTGGGCCTAGGGGCAGATCTAGCTTTGCTGCAAGTTCAGAGCCGTTTGCGCCAGAAAAGACTAGGCGTTGAGTTTGTTTCATAGTCCGATCATAGTTGGCTCAAAGAGCTTAGTAATGGAACAACATAGTGTCTCTAGTTCTGCCGTTTGAGGTTTAAGCATGGTGTAGAGTGGGCAATACCGAGGAGGGCCAGTGAAATTAGTAGACAAAGATGATGTTGTTGAGCAGTTCGCTCGCCTTGACCTTGATGAGGAGGCAGCAACGTATGTGCGCTTTCATGCGCCCAGATTTGCTTACCTTGTTAACTATCTGCAAAGAATCGCAGAAAGGCGGCCAGATGAACAACTTAGAATCCTCGACATTGGGCCGAGTTTCCAAACCACTTTGTTCAAAACTTACTTACCCAACTGTTTGATCGACACTCTTGGATATAAAGATAAGTACGTCACTTACAGAGAGGGTGAACAACATCATCACTTTGATTTGAACGATGCGCAGTCCGAAGATCTACACGTCAAACTAGACACATATGATGCGATTGTTTTTGCTGAAGTGATCGAACATTTACACACCTCACCTCGGCTAGTACTGAACTTTCTCAACAAAGCGCTTAAACCGAAGGGAGTTCTAATCCTCCAAACCCCAAATGCAGTTGCGGTTCACAAGAGAGTCAAGCTTGCTATGGGCAAGAACCCGTATGAACTGATCAATGAAGATCTAGGCAACCCTGGGCACTTCAGAGAGTACACAACACAAGAACTAGAGGACTATTGCAAACAAGCTGGTTTCGAAATAGCTGAACTGTCAATCCACAACTATTTCAATCCGGAAAGCTCAATATTCCACAAGCTGTACCGCCGCTCACAGCCATTTCTCCCCAAAAGCCTTAGAGAAGGCATAACGATCATGGCAGAAAAACAAGAGTAGACAATTCTTATCGCGTAGGTGCTGGGTGCTTAGGACCCGTAGACGCAGCTTGCGTGAACAGAAGATCTAATTCAGTTTCACCCACCCGATCCCGTGGAACATAGTTCAAACCGACAACAACTCGGTCTCCATCGAGCTTCGGATCTGATGCTAACCCGGTAGTGTCCCAGACGTCCTTACCGTCGATTCGCAACAGCGGCCAGTTGTGGATGGTTACACTTGCGCGAAACACGTCACTTCTTAGTCGGTTAACTTTATCTATCCGTTGCCTAGCTGTATCGTCCGGAGTGACACCAAAGCTAACCCCGATATGAGGGTGATTTACCCCATCAAAGACTACAAAGTCGCCGCGGCCAGGGATGACAAGCGTAACTGGGTGGTTGGCAATCTCTTCTGCTGAACGTGCGTGAGGGTTGTGCGATATCACCAACCCGTTTCCAGGAGCTGGATAGAAAACCACTGTGAGATTTTCGTCCCGGTGTGGATCTGAGCGCTCCCCCTTTGCGGGATTAGTCACGAAAGCCTCGCCTGGTCTTCCAGCTGAAGTTGGATCTAAAGACTTTATTGGCCAACCGGCAAAGTCTTGCGCCACTTTAGCAATCAATCCCTTGTAGCGGCTGAAGAGAACCTCGGCTGCCCAGTTTCTGGGTTCTTGAAACAAGTTTGGCAAGTGCCGCATCATAAATACTTGATCATCACCGGCCAGTGTCGTTTCGTGACTTCCCGGAAACGGAACTGGGACCGAGTTTTGCCGTGCCATTTTAACTATTGCGTCGCAAACGTCGTCTCGCTGCTCCATGAGCGCCAGATGCCGGAGGAACGCTAGTTCCTCCCAGGAGTAGATCATGACTCTCGGGAAACCTTTTTCGGCTGCTTCCATTGTGCTCGCTATCACCATCGCTCCACCTCTTGATTCCCTTTCTACAGTATAAGCAGTGTCCAGGCGTACCAAGATCAGGCATGTGCTTTGGCAGCAGGTCTACAAGCTCAGTACTGTTCCTCCAATCATTACAAGATAGTGAATGGAACAGGTGAAACATCTCATGAATAACAGTCGTGAAACGATTCAACCTTTGCGAGATCCTGATTGGGAAAGCACCTCGTTCAGTAAATGAACCGGCAAAAAAGCGTGGTTCTCTAAAGCAAGAGCTCGGTCGTCGACGCCAACCATTCGCTCGTGGTGGCGCTAATATCAAAAAGTTGTTCTGGAGTCGGGGCGACGGCTCTAGG
This sequence comes from Acidimicrobiales bacterium, assembly GCA_020628305.1. Classification (GTDB taxonomy): domain Bacteria; phylum Actinomycetota; class Acidimicrobiia; order Acidimicrobiales; family SZUA-35; genus JAHDDW01. The sequence continues at coordinate 2,159 of JAHDFH010000010.1, forward strand.
CAATGTTGGGGCAAAGCGTGCTCGGAGACCATTACTTAGATCAGCTGCTACCATCAACACCCACTCGCCATATCGCTGCCAGTGCCCGGGGCGGGACTCGAACCCGCATGGATTATTAATCCGGAGGATTTTAAGTCCTCTGCGTCTGCCAATTCCGCCACCCGGGCAGGCAGCATTCCTCATTGTAGACAGCTGGTTAAGAATTGCCTTGCTAGCTCATAAATCTGGGCCCCAACAACTGAAATGGCACTTGAGACGCCAAATACGGGCTTCTAGTTGTGCATATTCTGGCGTCGTCGGTCCCTCCAACCTACTTTCAATAAAACTGGCTCTAAATGAACCATCTGGCCTAAAGAATCATTAAGGTTTTTCCAGCTTTGAGTCGACACCTTATGAAGGCTTAGAAACACTAAGCCAATTTAGTGAGAAGCCATGATCGCAGAAGCAATCCCAACAGAGGAAGATTCTTCGGAAAGTTGGAACCGTTCACGGTTCTATATTTTCCTGCTTATGGTTCCCCTACTTATCGCTATTGGAGTGTTTGCCTCAGCTAGCTCCCCCACAGTGAAACACGCTCTGCTCGACTTTGGGGCATACGCTGACAATGCCAGTCCAGTGGCTCTAGAAAACCGCTCATCCAACGCTGGGCCTTCAGAAAATGCTGAAGAAGGCCAAGCTTTTGCGCAAGCTAACGAACCTGGGCAGAAAAAAGCTGGCGACAGTAAAGAAGATGTTTCGAACGGTAGTGAAGATGACACGACTTCCACGACCATAAAGTCGGCTGCTGGGAGTGACACCACTGCTAAGGCTGGCACAACTACTGCAACTACCGGCTCATCATCTGGAACAAGCAGCGCAACGACCTCAGGCTCTTCATCTGGCACATCGGCAACAACTTCTGGGGCAACCGCTACAACGACCAATACAACCACGCCGACCACCGTTGAAGAGACAACTACCACATCAATTCTTTACCGCAACTGTGGACAGGCCCAATCCTCTGGCGCTCTCCCCCTCTACGTTGGAGACCCCGGTTATGGACTGCACCTAGACCGTGATGGTGACGGCGAGGCCTGCTAACTCAACTAGGCTTAGACTTTGTCGTCACCAGCTAAGCTAGTCAGGTGGACATAGCTGTTGAGTTGCTGAACGAATTCATAATCCAAGTTGATTCCCTGTATGTTGACGACATATTTGAAAAAGAGGGTCTAAGAATTGTGCTTAGTTCAACTATTAGCGACCCTTGGTGGAACTTTGTCGACTGTTCGACAACGACCGAAATTCATAAGGCCATCGACCTTGAGAGCGTCTTCAAGGAGCGCAAACTTGACGCTTGTATAGTGTGCTTCTCAAACAAATTCGACGACCAACTTAAGAGTGCCGGATTTACAAAGGTTTCACACGACTCATGGCTCACAGCTGCTGCCGACAGGGCTGCTGACATACCTGTAAAGGCAGAAGTAGAGATCAAAAAACTAGACAAACAATCAACGACTGATGTAGAGCTCTTCCTTGATCTCAATCGACAAGGATTTGACAGTGGAGATGCTGAAGATCCTTACAGCGATGCAGACCACGAAGGTTTCACAGCAGCTCTTCGTGATGCTCTGTTGAATGCTCCTTCTAACCAAGCTCAGTTCTTTATTGCTTATCTGAATGACCAACCAGCCGGTGTCAGTCAGGTTCTGTTTGGTGAGTCAACTGCAGGCCTCTACGGAGGAGCTGTGGTGCCCGAATTTCGGAATCAAGGAGTGGGCAAAGCCATGTTAGCGAAGCGAGCAGAAACAGCATTAAACCGGGGATACAGCAAGTTATTACTGCAAACCGAAGTAGGTGCATTGCCGTACAAGATCTTCACAGCTAACGGGTTTGTGCCGCAATTCGAACTTGACATCTGGACTAAACCAGTTGCTGAACTCAGCTAGGCTCAGTTGCTGGCTCCTTTTCTGTATCGCTTTCGCTTTTGAACGCAAATGCTAAGGCTGCTCCAACTACAAGTACTCCCCCGGCTATTTCTCTGAAACTTGGAACGTCTGCAAAGAACAGAATCGAAGCAACTACAGCTAGCACTGAAGTCAGAGATGTTAATACGCTCAGCTCGACGCCAGATACTCTTGCAGCTCCAGCACTGATCAGGATAATGTTCGCTGCGATGAAGAAACCCGCCACGAGACTCCACAAGATATCTGCCACGCTTATCCCTTCTGCAAGGGTTGACGATCCATCAACGGCAAGTAACACCAGAAATATCGGTACGGTTGTGAGCATCTGAGTGATTGCCGCATACTCCTCATTTGAGTATGTATCAGAAAGGTTCCGACTCAAGATCCAAGTGAACGCAAACAGGCCCGCAGATATGAATGCATAGGCCTCACCTCCACCAACTTCAAACGTATCTAGTGACACTCCAGAAATCAGAGCAAGTCCAGCCATGGCGGCAGCAACCACGGCGAGATCAAGTAGTTTCACTGCTTCGGAATATATGAACCACCCAATGATCGCAACAAACGGAAAGGCACCAACAAAGTCGACGTTGGCTACGGTGGTTCGGTCAAGCGCAACTGTAAAGGTGTAAATGGCACCTATATAACAAGCCACTCTAATAACAAGAGTTTGTAACGTCGCCCTAGGCAGCTGCGACAACAACGAAATCCTTGGTCTGATAATGAACAGGGCCCAGACAACGGCAATGATGTTGCGAAACAGAATCTGATTCCAAAGCGTCATTTGACCTTCAGTGATGAACTTTACAGAAACAGCAATCCCCACCATCATAAATGTGGTGATCAAAACCAAAGTTCTACCGGATGCTTTTTGCATCAATAATTGTGCAGAAGTCACGCTTTGAGGCTACAGCCATGAAGGGCATAAATACCTCTGGATGCTCACCGGCTCTGTCGACGAGCTTGAGAGCATGCCTAATACCGATGACAGTGCAGCTAGCCAGTTGTTTGTCAGAGGTGAAATTACAGAGGGACCTGCGGGTATTCATCATCTGCTTATTTCCGAAGTACTGGATGTCTCACAACGAGGTATTCGACAAGCCGTTAATACCTTTCGGGTCGCTCCACCAGGCGAGAAAGTACTATATGTATTTGCCATATCACGACCAGAACACGGAGTCGTTCGAGGTGCCTTACACGAAGAACTCAACCCTGCTGCCTTGGCAAAATATATTCGCTCTTGCTGTCCAGAGGTTCGCACCTACAGCGCAATCGTAATGGTTGGTTATTGGGTCGATCATGAATTCATCTCAGAGCTCTCCAAGAATCTATTGAACACGCCGATATTTGCAGTTCAAGACGGCATAGAATCTGAAAGAGAGTCAGATACTCTCACGCTAGTTGGAAACAGCCAAGATGAGAAACGCTTCATTGTTATTAGAAATGGAGTGTCGCAACGCTACTGGGGCAGCGCACGACCCGACACAAAGCCACCAGGCTTCAGCCTCGGAGAAAAGCTAGTGACGCCAGGAGTTAAGCCGCTGATAGGGCCAGGAACGCCGCTGCTCGGTAGATGAAGGCGCTAGTTCAAACGCTGGTTGTTTGCTCGATGTTTAGAATGGTCGCCGACTGCCTGAGCTGTCGAGCTACCTGCTGATGAAGTTCCGAACATACTAGGTGGCCCTTGTGGGAAAAGCAAAGATGGAAGCTCAGCGATCAGTCGTTCATGATGCCATTGTGAATAGGAGGGGTGGTCTCTAAAGGCTTCCAATACCGGACCACGAGCCTCGATCAGTTTACCCGTAAGAAGCTGCCTGGCAGTTGCGATAGCTAAAGCGAGCTCCTCTGCTGACAAACCCTCTAGGGATTTGGCAACCTCAGGGTAATCGAAAATCGGGTACTGCTGATTAGCTCTGGCAGTCAACAGATTTGTAAATTCTTTCAGCGCCACCCTTGCAGTTTAACGGCTTGCTAGTGTTCCACACATGCGCAGCCGCGACTTTTTACACCGAAGGTGAGTCAGAACTAACGTGGACAATCAAAACAAGTCAAGTAACAAACTAATTGAAGAGCTCAACCTAGACGAAGACAAGCAGATCCTATGGGTTGGACTTATCGTTGCATTCCTTCTATTTCTAGGCCCAAACGTCTATTCATACTTCACAAGCGACGAAGAGTTTGAGGACCTGAGTGACGTTGTTGCGCTTGATCAAACAAACGAACTCTCCCCTGATCTAGATTCTGAGGTGGAGCCGGCAACGCCAGCCACAGCAGCACCCGATACAACTATCGGCTATATCTCACTCGCTCCAATAGTGTCGCAGTTCCCTGGAGACATCACGGGAATTCGAGATGAGAACTCTGTGACACTAACTGGTTTTGTCGCCGACGAAGAAGAACGAGACGAGGCCGCACAAGCGGTCATGAAGCTAGAAGATGTTGACGAGGTAGACAATCAGCTTGAGATACTAGAGCCATCAGTTGCAGAAGCTTTAAACACAGCTGGAGTCGTCAATGCCGAAGCGGAAGGAATCGGAACCACATTAACCGTCAGCGGATCAGTTGCGAGCGAAGCTGAACGAACTGAAGCTCTCAAACAAGCTGAAGCAGTTGCTGGAGTCACCCAGGTTATAGACCGCATCACTGTTAATGCTGTAGACGTGGCTAACTCGCTACCTCAGGTTGAGTTTGCGACTGGATCATCACAAATCCTTGAAACAAGTTTCGATAACCTACGCCGAGCGGCGGATCTTCTCAGCTCGGCTGAGGGTGCAGTCGTTGAGGTGCAAGGCTACACCGACACCGTGGGTGACGAAGCAGCGAACCTTTCACTTAGTCAGGCCAGGGCTGATGCGGTACGCAACTTCCTGGTTCAAGAAGGAGTTGACGCCGATACGTTAACAGCTGTTGGCTATGGAGAAACTACGCAGTTTGCCGCTGGCGACACTGAAGAAGCCTATGCTGAGAACCGCAAAGTACTGTTCAAAGGCGAGTAGTTAGCTGAGAGGGAAACTCTCAAAGCTGACACCGTCCCAGCCAGAGGCCATAAAGCTGCGAATGTTTTGGTGATCATTACCTTCAGGACTTCCCAAGACATCTTTGGTATAGAAACTGCCAAACAGATGTAGGGTCTGTTCTACATCCAGCCTGTTTAGCTGGGCGAAGGCAAGAATTTTGCAAGAGCCTTCGTTGCTAGCAGCTTCATTCTCTACATTGCCGTTGGTGAAAGCAGTCGGCTTATATTCATAAGCCTCATCGATGACTGCCATGACCTCTTCGAACCTAACTTGTGTCGGATCTTCTTCTAGCTTGTTTAGAAACTCTCGGACTACATCACTCATCAACAATTGCTGCCTTGTCTAGCTTTGTTCTGTCACTATACGCAGAATAGCTTCAGAGTAGTCCACGTTGTTCAAAAGGTTTAACTCTTGTGGCGTAGGCACACCGTGAACTCTTTCGTACACAACCGTCCTCTTAGGGGTTGTTGCCTCTTTGTCTGCCACATAGACGAACGATCTAACTAAAAGATATGCGTCGCCCTCTTGTTCAATGAAGTCAATCCAGTAATCGAACCCAGCTTGATCAGGATCTCTATCTAATAGGCCACTGTAGAGGTTGAGTACGATCTCGGTATTGCTGAGGCGTGCATTCTCCAGTTCTGGCTCGCCTTGTGGATCAAGGTCGCCTGTTGGTGTTGGTTCGGTTTCCACTGAACCAACATCGGCAGCTTCAACTGCTTTACCACCACTTGCGTAGTACGCATCAATCCGGTCTTGTGCCGATTGAGCCAACGTCAGATAGAAGGAGTAAAACCCTTCTGAATATTCATATGCAGCAGTCCACATCGCTAGATCATACTCAGCGTCAAGAAGTTCGGAGTTCGACCCGGTGAACCTTGGATACCCATTGAATTCATAGTAGAAATCAAAGAACTCGCTCATGTCAGGGGCTCGCACAATGGGTTCAAGGTCTATATCTTCATCATCTAGGGGTTCTTTAGGATCTGAGTTATCAGACACAGAACCTTCGGTATACCAACCATCCACAAACGGATAGTCATCGTTCTCAGCGCTTGCTCCTGAAACGCCAAAGACCAAACTTGCCAGCGCCAACAATGCCACTGCTCCCATAGTTCGTCTTCTAGAGCTCAATAAATCCAATACTCGTGACACTTTCGCCGCCTTTCCTGCTGTCTCACGCTACCAAGAACAGCTAGAAACCGCTCATGGCTAAAGAGCGGGCCAGGAAAACTATCACTGAGGACTAGACTGGAATTAACTAATAGGCGGGCCTACAGTTCTTATGACTAAGTTAGTAATTATCTCAGATTCTTTCGAGCCAAACACTCGAGACGCTCTGCAGAGACAGCTTAAACGAGACCTTGGGTTCAACGAATCCGACGATCTCAAACTTATACCTCCCTCAGCAGACGACTACCTAGGCGATTCTAAAGTAGTTGTTTGGTACCACCTAGCAGCAAAACCAAGTGATCTCAAGCTTAAGCGTCCCACGACAACTGCCATTATCAACATCTTTAGGCTCTGGGACAGGCCAGATAAACAAAGCTCCCAAAGATCTGCGATCCAGAACTTCGTAAAGGTACTTGTCGTAGCTGGTCAGATTGCTTCAGCTCGCAGGGTCGAGATTTCAGTAGTTGATGGGCGCACGAGTAAAACTACGACGGTGATCTCTCTAAAAAAGCCAGACGAGACCGTCGTCAGATCAGAAGCCACTGCGTTGCAGGCAGATATCGCAGAGCTAACTTTCGAAGACGATGGCAGTAATCTTGTTCTCATCGACAGTAGCATCGCTCCAGATCTTGAATCTATTACCACTGGAGCGTGGGCTCTGATAGGTGAGCTAATTCACCAACGTAGCGACGCTGGACGACCACATGGAGCGTCGTTGGTGGGACCTACAACTTGGGACCCGTTGGGCAGACCCTTCTCAAAACAAGACACCACCCGAGTACCCCGTCGACGCTAACTCATAAATCGGTAGTGGTACCAACGGATAAAGGCTGAAACCATTCCAAGTTGCAAAATGATTCCTAGAACTTTGCCAACATAGTAGAAGGTTCCGTGTGCGGCTAGCGACATAGGAATAGTTATCTCTTCATCTTCTCCAAAAACAGTCATAACGCATGCTGCTGAATCTCTATCAACCAGACCCAGCTTGTTACTACGAATGTGTCGCCTGACCTGCCAAGTTGATCCTTCCTCTACTAATCGAATAACTTCTTCTGAGTTGCGTTCATCAAGGTTGACAGTTTCAGACTGGCCAACATCGTTTAGGTACGTCGCATGATTCTGACAGCCCAAGCGGGTAACTCCAGAGTCCAGCGGTGACACAAAGTAGACTCTCACAATCATTAGTGTGAGCAGCGCACCCAATACCAATACGATCTTCTTAGGAAGCTCCGACGAATCCCGGCCTTTATGTGTTTCCTGGTGATCTGTATCAATCATTCCATACCTTCCCACCCTCCATTATGAATGATGAAATGACACTAGCGCTAGGCAATAGATCCAAAGGAACTAGCTAGCAGGGCATTATTGCTGAGCTCTAGCTCAAATCGACGCTGCTCTTATCGGGGAATCGGATCGCAAGAGCGCAGAAGCCTGCCAATATTGGAAACCAAAAAGCGAACAACCGATAAACAAAAACTGACAAATCAGCGTTATCTGACTCTACTCCTGCCGCTACCAGCAAGGAAGCAAGACCGGCTTCAACTACTCCGAAACCTCCGGGTGTGATTGGGATCATCACTAAAGTAGAAGCCGCAGCATACGCCAGGAGCATAAGCGAGAAACTAACTTCGTCTCCTAAACTTGCAACCGCAGTCAACAGAACCAAAAAATCAAAGAGCCATTTGCCAACTGCTGCTAGCCCCAGGTGGAGCCACTTTCCTTGTAGAGATCCAACGATACGGTCTCGCTCGTTGAGTAAACGGCGCTGGTCTACTTCCCACCTGTTTCCAAACAACTTGGCCACTCTTTTGCCAACAAAGTCAACAACTCGATTCACCGACAACAAGAGGGAATCACCTTTGACAACAGCAGTCGAGAAGCCAACTGTAAGCAGCAACAAGCATCCACCCGCCAAAGCGCCCCACAACAAGCCCCCTTCTAGGGGTGCAGTAACAATCGCAAAGAGACCAGCCGCAACTGGAATCGAAAACAAACCTAAGAAAGTCACAATTGAAGTGGCTGCAAGAGATCCCCCAGCAGCAGCCGTATCCACACC
>JAHDFH010000010.1:10361-49187 GCA_020628305.1 Acidimicrobiales bacterium
AGACTTTAAGATACTGAATTGTACAGCTCCCCCGGTAGCAGCACCGCCTGGGATAACGCGACTTCCAGCATTAGACACCAGCTGGCTCTTAATGATCGCACGCCAAGAAGCACCTGGCAGAACCAGTTTGAACATGTACCAAATGCAAGAAAAACTTAGGGCTTCAAACCCTGCCATCAGTAGATACGCCCACACTGGCAGCTGAGACAAGCGATCATAGGATGAAAGCACACGCCAAATCCGATCACGGAGCAGAAAAACTACTAACGCTAGAAGCAAAACATATGCAGCAGATCTGATAAGCCGGCGGTTCACGACTCAACCTTGCGCCAAGAACTGTGGTAAGCGTAGCCAAGGCCGGTCAAGACCTTTCCGAGCCAACCTAGTGAGAGTCCAACGACGTTTGAATAACTACCATAGATACCTTCTACAAAGCTCTCACCAAAGCCCTGGATCGAGCATGCGCCTGCTTTGTTCCTCCACTCACCTGTTTGAAGATAGGAATCTATCTCAGTGCTGTGAAGCTCTCGAAAGCTTACCCTGGTGATCTCAACAGAGCTCTGTAGTGATTCTGGGGAGATTAGACAATGACCTGTCATGACGATGTGAGTTGTGGCAGAAAGCGAAGTAATCATCTCTCTAGCATGTGTTTCATTCTTGGGTTTGCTTAGGATCTGTTCGCCCAGGGCGACTAAAGAGTCGGCCCCAAGAACCAAACCAACTTCTCCACGTCGCCTAAATACGGTCTCAGCTTTTGAGCGAGCCAAACGGGCGACTAGATCCGAAACCTTCTCCCCCGTCAACGGCGCCTCATCGATATCAGCTGGATCCACGAGTGGTTCCAGGCCAAGTTGCCGCATCAGAGCTAAACGTTGCGGAGAACCTGAAGCTAAAACGATTTGTTCTAAATCAGCCACTTGTTCACCAGTTCAGACCCCAACAGCTGCCAATCTTCAGAGGTCCAAGCAAATCTGATGTGATCTTCCCACACGCCATTGATCTCCAAAAACTTCTTAGCAAGACCTTCGTTTCGCAGGCCTAGTTTTTCAACAACTCGCAGAGACGCATCGTTTCGAGGAACGATAGCTATTTCTAGTCGATGAAGCTCTAGATCTTCAAAGGCATACTGCATCAAGAGCACGAGACCTTCGGGTACGTATCCGTTACCGGCAAACCCCTCGGCAATCCAATAGCCAACTTGCCCACTTTGGAACGGGCCGCGTTGCACAGAGTTTAGATTTATCTCGCCGGCCAACACTCCGTTGACAAATAGGCCAAAGCCGTAACCAACACCAAACTGGATGTCTCTATCACGTGACGAGCAACGAAGCGCAAAGGCAGACTTATCAGCCGCAGGATCGGCGCTATGGTTTTGTAGAGGCTCCCATTTTGTTAACCAAGCTTGATTTTCGTTGCGAACCTTGGACCAGGCAGCAAAGTCAGACAGCTCCAGTGGCCTCAACGTGACACGGGCGCCAACTAGCTGTTTAGCTGAGCTCATCTCCCAAGCCTACAACAATATTCGGGTAGTTAAGCTGACGCAAAGTTTCAACCAGGATGAGAGTTGCTCCTAACAATCGGGATTCACCCCCAGCAGTTACCCCAGGATTGGTCGCTCTCGAAGCATTTGATTCAGTTGCAATCCATCGAAATAGCTCTTCTATCGCTTCAGATGTCATTGCATGCCCACCCATGTTGGCTGCGACAGACCCATCGCCAAGCTCTACTGCCGCAATTTCAGCAACACAGCCTGAACCTTTAATAGATGCAACTGCTGGGATCTGGAGCTCAGCCACGAGTTCATCAACATACAGCTCGGCCACTGAAAGCGCAGCTGAAAGTTCTTCTGGCTTAGGCGGGTCGCTCTCTATGTACATATCACAAACATTCAAGGCTCCCAAGGGGAAAGAAACGACGCGTTCTCCCACCTTGAGTGAAGTCTGGGCATCAGAAATTTCGATCTCTAGTTCAGGATTCATCAAGGTCTTCTAACTGAATCAAGCCTGGTTTATCTGGATCATAGGCTTCCCCAGTTGAAACCAGTTTGTCGTGCACCCAAGAACCTACCGGGTCCTGGGCGGCTATCAGGTAGTTTGCATAATGGGCATGCAAACACTTAACACCGCGCCTTGTACCCCCCACCCCACCACTCGGGAGGTACTGCGCATCTAGACCGGCTAAGTGCTCGTTCCGGAGATCTTCGTAGAGTGTGTGGGCATTGGCAATCTCGTCATCTGAAAGGTCTAGCTGGACCTGCTTAACAGCCCCTGTGGATTCGAGCCTTCCGATTACCTTAACGAGATATGGATCAACCAGCCAATACAAGGTAGGCATTGGCCTTCCCGAGTACTGAATCGGCGCATTTCTAATGACCACTGGAGACTCGTCGGTTCTTCGAACCTCCACCCAATAGTCGCCCTGAGGCTTCCTGCCTAGCAGTGCCGTCATCAAAGGGATATCAGTATTCTTCTGCATTAGCCGCCTACTCGTTTAGATCGATAACTCGATAGCTTTCTTCACCCGGCCGAACTAACCCAAAATCTTCACGTGCCCTACGCTCTATCTCGGCGTCACTTTGCAAAAGCTCAAGCTCTGCGGTGAGCCTCTCAATATCATCTGTCAACTGTACAATTTCTTGCTGAGCAGCTTCTTTTCGACCTGACTGAGCACTCCACGTGCGTGCCGGCAACGCAATAAACCCAACGACAACACTCAGGCCAAGGAATGCTCCAGCACCCCAAACTAGTGCGGTTTTTGGATTAATGGAGCGTAAACGTTGCACTAACTGACCGCCTTAGAGAAAGCTGATAAGCCAGGGTAAACAGCCCTATCGCCAAGCTGTTGTTCGATTCTGAGCAGCTGATTGTATTTCGCCACTCGGTCGCTACGTGCTGGTGCGCCAGTTTTGATCTGGCCACAGTTAGTGGCAACGGCTAAGTCAGCAATCGTGACATCTTCTGATTCGCCAGATCGGTGTGACATGACGCACGAGTATCCTGCCGAATTGGCTAATGTCATTGTCTCGAGGGTCTCAGAAAGAGATCCAATCTGATTCACTTTCACAAGAATCGAATTAGCTACACCCTGATCTATGCCCATCTGCAGTCGATCTTTGTTGGTCACAAACAAGTCATCGCCAACAAGCTGGATCTTGTCTCCCAATTGCTTGGTGTGAACTAACCAACCTTCCCAATCTTCCTCTGCCAAACCATCTTCTATTGACAAAATTGGATAGCGCTCAGCGAGATCAGTCAACATCGACGCAAACTCACTTGGACTCAGGGTTCGCCCCTCGCCAGAAAGCACATATGCTCCGTCCACAAAGAACTCAGTAGAAGCTGCATCAATTGCTAAGCCCACCTGGTCAACTGGGGAATAACCAGCTTCAGAAATAGCTTCAACTAGAAGCGACAGAGCCTCTTCATTAGATGCGAGATCGGGAGCGAATCCACCTTCGTCACCTACTCCAGTTGCTAAATTCCTAGCTTGCAAAACACCCTTCAAGGTCTGATATATTTCAGCTCCCCAACGAAGTGCTTCAGCGAAACTAGCTGCACCGTACGGAACAACCATAAACTCTTGAAGGTCCACATTGTTGTCTGCATGTTCTCCGCCGTTAAGAACATTCATCATCGGCACCGGTAGCGTCACGCCTTGACCGTCTGAAAGAAAATCGTAGAGAGGTCTACCGGCCTGGCTCGCAGCCGCAGTAGCTGATGCTAAAGATACTCCAAGAATTGCATTAGCTCCGAGCTTGCCCTTGTTGACAGTACCATCCAATTGGTTCAGTAGTTCATCGAGTTCTTGCTGATCTGCCACCTTTTCGCCGACGAGCGCCGCTGCAATAACCTCATTGACGTTGGTAACAGCATCAAGGACGCCTTTGCCACCAAATCGTGCCTTATCGCCATCTCGCAGTTCGACAGCTTCAAATTTGCCAGTGGATGCCCCAGACGGAACCATAACTCGCCCGACGGCTCCAGTTTCTAAAGTCACTTCAACTTCAACTGTTGGATTGCCCCTGGAATCAAGGACTTCGCGCCCTAAGACATCTTTAAATTGCATCATATTAAACCGAACCTCGCAAAGCCACTTGGTGAGATCTGCCCCCTGATGCTAGCAAATTTACTCAGGAGCGCCAGGCATCATACGATAAATTGTGATGCACTATTCACCAGCGTTATCAGCCCTGCGCTGAACTCTGGTGAGCTCACGCAAATTGGCGATAAATAAGACAATAGCTGCTCCGACAATGGTTAAACCAATCACATATAGAGAGATTGTGATCACACCACTTAGCAAGGCATTCAAAGTTATCCACAGCAACAAGGTACCGGCGTAAACAATTAATAGTCTCCAAACGGCCTGAAATAGTCTTCTAGCCAAAAGCTCGAGAAGATAGAAAAAGGCCGACAATCCAACGACGAAGCCGGCAACGCCATAACCGTCGTAGACAAACGTTCGCCCGAAGAGTTCTAGCCGCAAATCAAGTGAGTTAAACAAAAAGATAGACGCCAAAGCCATCAAAAGAAGCGGAACACTCAAAGCAGCCCATATTGAGAGAACCCAACCAGACTCTTGAGGAGGGGGAATTGCTACAGCTGGCCTATTAAGGTGAGCTCGATAGTCATCCACGATCGTTTCACCACCGAGTAGCCGAGACTTTAAGTCTTCTAACTGAGTGCGATAGCGAAGAAGCGTACTTATTTTGTCAGATTCAAGCTCCGTCTTTTTCTCATCCACTGCCTTTGTTGTGAGAGGAATTCCTCGAGAAGTCAACTCCACTTCGGATTCAATCTTAACAAGCTCGGTCTCGATCTGTTCAAGTGTGAGACTGCTGGCGGATCTGGACGGGGGGACAGTTCCGTGGAGCCCCACAAATCCAACAGGATCTGACCAAGAGAACCTAACCTGTCCTCCACGTCCATACTTGGGCCCGCCGGGCCCACGTTCAGAAGAGGTTGGATCTTTAGTGTCTAGCCCCCACAGACCTCGAAAATCACCAAAACAGTTGTTGGAATCATCTAAATGCCTAATGTTCCAATCCGAAATCTGTTCACCATCTCCAACTGCGATGTCAACAAACGGCACACCCAACGCTGGACCAAGCCCGCGCTGTGCAGCTTCATCGGGTATCCGCAGTGCCGCTCGTGCCCATCTTTGTAAACGTAATAGCCAACTCATTCCGGGGACTTCTAGACGGGTCACATAGTCACCAGGTTTAAAATAGTGGGCGTGCGAACCCGCACCAGCATAGAGAACCGGGCGTTCGCCTTCTTTGACCAATTCATCATCGAGCCAGTGACGACGCAAGTCTGGACCTCGATAGTCATGGTTCGACGCCGCCACCCAGACAGGACTCTTATCCTCAGGGTCACAATAGACCCAGATCTGCTCCCAATCGCCTTCATGGTCGTTTAGCCCTCTGTAGGTGCTGCGCCAGTCGTTCATAACGTAGAAGTACGCATAGTGAAGAACTGTCCAACCAGCGATGTTTACAACTCGTCCGTACACCACAGGGTCTGCTTGCAGATTCAGCTCATCAACCTTGATTGCCGCTGCGGGAGTAGTCATACGAGGCGTAGTTGGACGCAAGAAGACACTTAGCTGAAAAAGTGCGTCTAGAATTCGGCCAAAGATTCCAACTCTGCCCAATCTGTTTCCCAGAAGACCCCTGGCCAGCCTTTTGGCTTGCTCTCCCACAACCTTACGGCGGTCTTGTTCGGTTACCAGCTGTAGATAAGCATTGCTTCCTAACGAACGCGTTAGCTTATGAGTCTTCGCTTCTCCCTGGACAGCGACAATTTCGCCATCGACTACAAGACAGCTTGCTTGAATGAAGCTCTCAATATCTGTTGGAAAGAAAATTTCTCGTGAGTCGAACTTGAGAATTGGTGCGTGCTTGCCTAACAGTTCGAGCTGGTCTGCATTACTCATATAACGATGCTACTAAGTTTCCTGCTGAGGAATACTAAGCATCGTACCTACTTTAAGAGTTTCATCTAACGGCATTAAGTTCGCAGCTGCTATCTCGACACCCAAAGCAGCATCACCAAAAAAATCGTGAGCGATCGACTGAAACGTCTCCCCAACCCGAACCGTATGAAGCAGAGGGTGACTGGGGTTGCGTAAATCTATGAGTTCTTGAGTTTTAGACACAGCAGCTAAGTAGCCAGCGATAATCTCAGGATCATCAGGTTCGACATCTAGCGGACTTGAAGGTTTTTGTAGCTCAACCCAGTTTGGATGCAGAGGTCTTGGTTTTCGCCGATTGGCTGCTTTTACAAACGCTCGAATTCCCACAGTGAACCTCCTCTCAAGCTCTATCCTCCAGTTTAGTCCTATCCTCCGACATCTTGCCTGTAGAAGCCTATTTCGCCTTAAAATCCCAAGCTGGGAGCCGTAAATTTTCCCCTATACTTGGATACGGGTGAACAAATGGATGAAATAGCTGGTTACAGGATAAACGAACAGCTCGGGAGCGATAGCTCTTATGAGTACTACTTAGCTGCTCCAGCAGATCGGCTGAGACTAGAGGTTGAACAAGTTGTTATTAAAACCCAGCAACGAACGCTGAATGAACTGTTGTTCTCGAAGGTGTGCAAGCACTTTGCAGCGGTGCACCAAGCGGATCATACGTATCTTTGCGAGCACTACGAAGTTGGACAGACTGACACACACTTCTACGTCGCCAGTGAACACATCGAAGGTGGCACCCTAGCTGATCCAGCCCGTGAGATCGATCGTCAGGACGTACTAGAAATCATTTCTGAAGCAAGCTTGGGAGCTCACACTCTTCACGAAAGCGGCGTAGCCCATAACGACATAACTCCACGCAACATCTTTCTTGGGGCGCTCACCAAATTGTCACAAGTGGGAATTCTGTCGGTCATGAACCCAGGCCAGACTTTAGCCGGAGCTCAAAGCGCAACACCTGTTGAGTATCGCTCACCAGCATTAATCCAGGGGGAAGCCCCAGGCCGAGCGAGCGACATCTGGGCACTAGGCGTAACCCTGCATAAGGCGCTGACTGGAACAACCGTCTATCCTGAAATGCCGACAGACTCGCTACTTACCTCTGTACGTCATGTAATCGCCAATGCCCCAGCTTTGTCAGATGCGCTCCGTAACGGAGAAAGACACATCATTGAACGAGCTCTTGGAACAAGTTCAGAAGAGCCCTACGAAACAGCGTTTGAGCTGAATCAAGCACTTGAAGCCGAAGCTAAACGACAGTTGGAGATGTTAGATGAGCAGTAACTTCCACAGCTACTCAGGTGGGATTCATCGTGGCCCTGGTGCAGTAGCAAGATTTGCCAACGTTTGCCTTGTAACCCCTGGTTTCAGCGACAACTTTGATGCCATAGACGAGTTTTACGAAAGACTAGGCGACGACCCAACTTTCGAAGAAGTACTACAGCTAGCCGAAGTGTTGATAGCCGAACTCGAGTCCTTTGTTGCGGTGGGCCACAACGGTGAGAGCTTCGAGGCTGCAGGATTTGGCGAAATGGAAGTCGTTCTAAACGGTGAAGTTGTTCTTAAACAAGAGCCAGGTTTTCACTCCGCACTACTCTCACTAGATGAAAGCTCTGTTGTTACGCTCCGCGCTGTTTCTGATGAAGGCCAAGTTCCAATTGAGCCATACGATTTGCGCTTAGGTGTAGCTCCTGGCGGGGGAATCACCCTTGCTCCCATCTCTGTCACCGAACCGCCAGAGCAAGAACTGCCTGTATCTGAAGAGGATAAAGAAGTCGATCAGGAAGAATCTGCTCTCTCTGTTGGTGATGAAATGGCCGACCCTGGTGCAGACCACGATGATGAAACTTTTGAAGAGCCTGATTTCATCCTCGAAGAGGGCAAAGAGATCTACCAAATATCTGACCTTCCAGAAGTTCGTTTCCAGCCGCTGCCTTCAACTTCACAGGCAAAGATCAAGAGTCAAGAAAGTGATCTAGTAGTTGGCAAGTACTGTTCACGTGAGCATTTCAATCCAGTCGATGAACAGTTCTGCAGAATCTGCAAGGTGAGCCTGGAACATATTGAAGAGATTAGCAACGCTCCTCGGCCTACCCTCGGATTCATCATTTTCGACGATGGTTCCACCTATGGACTGGACCGATCTTACACCGTGGGAAGAAACCCTGATGGCGATGAGACCTTCGAAGCGCTGCGCATCTACTCAGATGCTGAGACCATTTCTAGAAATCATGCAGAAATAAGACTCACGGATTGGGATGTCCACGTAAAGGATCTCGGATCAACCAACGGAACTTTCATCTGGGACAACAAGAACGAAAGCTGGTCTCAAATAGCTGAGGGAAGCGACGAGAAGCTTAAAGCTGGAACGACCGTTGCCCTTGGGCGCAGGGCCTTTGTCTATGAGAGCATCGGGCAGCGCTAGGGCTAGCCTTAAGCACGTTCTAGATCGGCAACCAGACTCTTAAGCAATTCGTAGGTCTTGCTCGCCACGTCAGAGCCCCTTATTGCCAGCTGAACATGCTGTCGCTCAGATTCCCTGGCATTTGACATAACTGACCCTTTGTAGAGTCTGCTAATTCTTAGTTGTTGTGACACCTTTAAATCGATCTCTGGGATAGTAACAAACCAGTCAGGACCCCCAAAGCCCGACCCCTTCTTATGGGTCATTTCCTTAATACCAAGACGATCGGCTAGAACACGAATCTTTGCCAACATAATCAGAGCTTCAGCCGACGAATCAGGTTCACCATACTGGTCAAGCCATGCGTTTCTGAGATCATCGACATCAGCAGTGGATTTAGCGTCGGCCAAGTCACGGTAAGCAGCGATCCGAGCCCTCTCATCTGCAATGTATGCTTTATCAAGATAGGCATCAAGAGGCAGATCAATTTTTATCGGCTCCGGGGTTGAAATATCTTCACCCTTAAGCTGCGCAACAGCCTCGGTAACCATCTGACAGTAGAGGTCATAGCCCACAGCTGAGATATGACCAGACTGCCCTGTACCGAGAAGGTTGCCGGCGCCTCGGATCTCTAGGTCACGCATTGCGATCTTGAAGCCCGAGCCAAGTTCAGTAGATTCACCAATAGTTTTGAGTCTCTCGTATGCATCAGCGCTCAGAGATGCATCTGGCCTGTTGAACAGATAGGCGTAAGCTCGCTTAGTTGATCTGCCGACTCTGCCTCGCAGCTGATGCAACTGTCCAAGACCCAATAGCTCTGCTCTATCAACTACAAGAGTATTCACACTGGGCATGTCGATGCCAGACTCAATAATTGTGGTGCAAACCAGAACATCGTATTTATAGTCCCAAAAATCCACTACGATCTCTTCGAGAATCGCTTCGTCCATTTGCCCATGAGCAACTGCTATTCGGGCCTCAGGAACTAAATTGCGAAGATCTTGAGCTACTTTTTCAATACTGGCTACCCTGTTGTGCACAAAGAACACTTGACCTTCTCGTAACAGCTCACGCCTGATCGCTTCAGCAACCGGCCGCTCGTCGTACTCGCCGACATAGGTCAGAATAGGTTGACGCTCTGCCGGCGGGGTGTTCAACAATGATAAGTCTCGTATTCCTGTCAGGCTCATTTCCAAAGTTCTTGGAATTGGTGTCGCCGATAGCGTGAGGACGTCGACCCCCGTCTGAAACTCTTTGATTTTCTCTTTATGTGAGACCCCAAATCTTTGCTCTTCGTCAACGACTAGTAGTCCAAGTGAAGCGAAGGTTACATCCTGCGACAGTAGCCGATGAGTACCGACGAGAACATCGACTTCCCCACTCTTTACTCCATTCAGGATCTGCTTGTTCTGAGCGGCAGTGTTGAAGCGTGAAACCACCTCAACACGCACAGGATACTGGGAGAAGCGATCGCTGAAAGTTTGGAAGTGTTGTTGGGCAAGTAACGTTGTTGGCACAAGAATCGCTACCTGTTTCTGGTCTTGAACAGCCTTAAACACGGCACGTAAAGCAACCTCAGTCTTCCCAAACCCAACATCACCAACCACCAGGCGATCCATTGGCTGTACGGCTTCCATGTCAGACTTGATGGCTTCGACAGCTTTCTGCTGGTCAGGGGTCAACTCAAAAGGAAAAGCATCTTCAATCTCTTTTTGCCATGGAGTATCTGGCGAGTAAGCAAACCCGCTAGCCGTAACGCGCTTCTGATAAAGAACTACCAATTCCTGGGCAATCTTCGATACTTCAGAGGCCACTCTCGCTTTGGCTTTGGCAAACTCTGCTCCGCCAAGCTTGTTTAGCTTGGGAGTGTCCCCCGTTGTGAAGCGCCGAATCGAATCAATCTGGTCTGTTGGCAGGTACAGCTTGTCATCACCCCGGTACTCGATAAGGAGGTAATCACTTTCGACACCTCCGATCGCCCTGGTTACCATCCCAGCGTAACGGCCCACTCCATGCTGATGGTGAACTACTAAATCACCCTTGCTTAAACCATCGAAATGTTCTTTTGATTGCGTTCTGCTAACTCGTTTCGGCCGAACGCTCCGACGGCCAGAAAGATCACTGTCGCTCAAGATCGCAAGGTTGGCGGCGGAGAAAAATAGCCCTTTGCCAATTGAGCCTTGAGCAACCGCATTCGCAGCTTCGACGTCTCGCAACTCTTCTACTAAGTCGACATCGATCCCCCAGCCAGAAAGCGTTTGTGCCATACGCTTGGCAGATGTTGCGCCAGCACAGGAGACAACGAGTTGATTTTTATCAGCTACCCTACGTTGTAAATGCTGTACAAGCTTCTCTCCAGGGGGTTCCCAACTAAGTTCTGCCAGTTTCGCTGTATCAGGACCCTGTGCTACAGAGGCAACGTTAATTACTCGAGCTTTGCAATTGGCTAACATCCGCTCGAAACCAACATGCTGAGTTGGGAACGACTCACGTTTATCGTCTTCACCAAGCCACGTTGTGGCTAAGCTCTTAGCCAAGTCAGCTTCTTCTTCACGGACATCTCGGGCACGGTCTCGGCAACGTCCCGGTTCCACCAGGACTACGAGAGAATCATCGCCAAACGCATCAGCGATAAGCTCTTCAGACTCCACGAGCCAGGGCAACCATGACTCCATACCATCGAACAGCTCTTCATCAGCTAGTCGGGTCCATTGCTCAACTCCCCACGGCTCCGTGGCTTTTAGTTGTGCGGCTCGCTGTACCAATGAAGCATTCGGCCTCATTTCGCGACAAGGGAAAATGGCTACATCCTCTAGATCATTCTCTGATCTCTGAGATGAGATAGAAAAACTTGCGAGCCTTTCGACCGAATCTCCCCATAGGTCCAGGCGAACTGGACTGTCGAAGGTCGATGGGTAGATATCAACAATCGAACCTCGAACAGCGAACTCACCCTTAGATTCAACCTTGGGTTCTCTGCGATAACCAAATTCGACAAGTTGAGAAATGAGTTCTGGCTGGTCAATCGAACCTTGGTTGACTATTCTGATAGGGACTAGTTCTGAGTTGTTAGCTTGCCGTTGTATGGCAGCCTTGATAGAAGTTACACAAATAAGCTCTTCGCCAGCCGCAATACGGTAGAGAATCTCAAGGCGTTTGCCCATCGTGGCAACCGTTGGGCTCATCCGCTCAAATGGGAGGGTCTCCCAATCTGGAAGATACTCCACTTGACCAGGTAAAAACAGGCTCTCTAGTTGTGCAGCTAGTTCACTAGCTTGTCTGGCGGTAGGTGTCACAACCAGAACAGGACTTCGGTCGACTTCACCTACGGTTGCTGAAACTACGAAAGGCCAGGCAGCTTCGCTCGCCGCCAGAGCCGAGGACTTTCTGCCCACTAAACTTTGTATTGCCGGATCTGAAGCCAGCGCCGCGACAAATTTGGCAGGTCTTAGCATGCCAACCTACTTTCGAGAATTCGTTTGCTGCATGGCTTGTTCAAAACCCTGAGTTGCAATCAGCTCTATTGCAGAGACCGCTTCAACCAAGCCGACTTGAAGATCTCTCTTCTCTTTACTCCCCGGCTTAGACAAAACATACTTAGATACCGCTCCTGGGTGCTCTGGTCTGTCAATGCCAACTCGGACTCTCAGAAACTCTGGAGACTTCAGATGCTGGTTTATCGATTTGAGACCGTTGTGGCCAGCAAAGCCCCCTCCGAGTTTAATTCTCACCGCTCCTACCGGAAGATCGAGCTCATCGTGGATGATCACAATTTTGAATGGATCAGTAATTCCGAACCAACGTGCTAGCTCGCCAACTGCAATGCCAGACTCGTTCATATAGGTTGTCGGAACTGCCAATGCAATTTTTGTTTGACCTATAGCTATTCCAGCGGTGACGGCCTTAGCTTTTGCCTTGCCCAAAGTAACGTTATTGGCTTCACAGATAGCACGAACAACATCAGCTCCGATATTGTGACGCGTGCCATCGTACTTACTACCGGGATTTCCCAGCCCCACCACTAAATAGTCAGCAGAAGATGCCTTCGGCGATTTCTTGTTAGAGAACTTCGCTTTAATCGAAGCCACGACCTTGTTAAGATTCACCTTCACCGGCGTCTGAGGCTTCACCATCTTCAGCTGGCGATCCTGCTGAAGCTTCAGCTGCTTCGTCGCCGTCCTCAGCTGGCTTAGCTTCTTCAGCTGCTCGAGGCATGTATGAAGCTGCCACTGAGATTTCGTCTTCAATCAGAGAAGTAACACCCTCTGGAAGATTCAGATCAGCAACGCTCAAAGAACGCTCCAAAGTCATAATAGAAATATCTGCAAGGATCTCATTTGGAACAGCTGCTGGGAGTGCTTCGATCTCGAGCTCAAATAGATTCTGTTCAATCAAACCACCGTTGTTTGTAACACCAGACTCATCGCCAGTTAGGTGAACAGGAACCTTCACGTTCACTGTTTGTGTCGGATCGATGCGCAAGAAGTCCGCATGCGTTACTACTCGCTTGATCTCATCTCGCTGAACTGTTCGAACAATAACTGTCTCAGAAACGTCACCATCTAGTTCTAGCTCGAGCACTGTATTCATGCCGCGAGGCCCTTTAAGAGCATCACGCAAATCGGTGTAAGCAACTGAAACCGGTACTGGATCCTTGTCTAGGCCATAGAGGACACCTGGTAGTTGACCCGCTGCTCGTAGCCTGCGAGACTCACCAGATCCAATTTTTCGTGTAGTTGAACCTTTTACGGTCATTCTTTGTGGAGCTTGAGTTGCAGCCATTGTTACATCCTTCGAAACGTTGCAGTTCAGAGGTTAACTAAATCCGAACCGACCTCTAATGATAGCTGGCATTTGCCGCCTAACACACCTCAGATCTGACAAAACCAGGGGTTTAGCTCTGATTCATGCCATCAAAAATATGACTAACCGAAGTGTCTTCAAACACTGCTCTAATAGCGTTTGCAAGCACATCTGCGATCGTCAGTACCTCAAGTTTGTCAAAAATCTTTTCCGATGGCAGGGGTAACGTGTCGGTGATGATGACTTTTTCAAACTCGGAGTTCTTCAGACGATCAACCGCTGGACCGGAGAACAAACCGTGGGTCGCTGCTCCAATAACTGATGAAGCCCCTTTACTCATCAGCAGGTCAGCACCTTGGCAGATTGTTCCAGCAGTGTCGATCATGTCATCAATCATGACGCAACGTTTGCCTTTGACTTTACCCACGATTGTCTTAGCCTCTGTTGCGTTTTTCTTACCCTTGACTCGGCGTTTGTGAATAATTGCGAGCGAGGCATCCAGCTGTTGGGCATAACGTTCTGCAACCTTCACACGCCCAGCATCTGGGGATACCACAACTAGGTCTTCCTTGTATTCTCTGAGCCGTTCTACCAGAATTGGCATGGCAGTCAAATGGTCGACAGGTCCATCAAAGAAACCTTGGATCTGGCCAGTGTGCAAATCAACAGACACTAGACGGGTTGCGCCTGCAACTTTGAACATATCAGCTAGCAATCGAGCTGTGATGGGTTCCCGGCCTTCAGATTTGCGGTCTTGGCGACAGTAGCCATAGAACGGCGCAACAGCGGTGATTCTCTTTGCAGAGGCCCGCCTTGCCGCATCCACCATAATAAGGTGTTCCATTATCGCATCGTTTACGCTTCGCCCATCTAACTCGCCGTGGGCTTGCACGATAAAGACATCTGAGCCACGAACTGATTCAGAGAACTGACAGTGAGTTTCTCCGCTCAAGAACTGACTAACCTTAGCTTCAGTAACTTCAATGCCTAGACTGTCGGCAATTTTCTGGGTCAGATGCTCACTTTGACGTCCGGAAAAGAGATGAAGCTTCTTAGTTGTTACGACTTTCATAGGTGTTCCAGTCAGTTATGAGGTTGTGCTGACTTAATAGTACCTGATTCAGACCCGTGAGCCGCTTTGCAATATCGAATATGGTTGCGCTCTACTTCCTTCAGTAAACACAGAAGCCTCTGCAGAGACAAACTCTAAGACCGCATCTTGTTCAACCGAGCAATCCACCAACTTTACATTAGGCCCAATCTGACAGTCAGCTGCTATGGCTGTTGAGCCTCGCAGGTAAGTATTAGGGTGAATAACCGTTCCCGGGGCGATGGCAACAGTTACATCAATGTAGGTAGCATTTGGATCAACGATATGCACACCATTTTCCATGTGCGCCCTATTGATAACTTGCCTTTTTCTGTGAGCCGCTTGAGCCAGTTTGGCCAAATCAGTCACTGGAGAAATTTCTTCAGCGAATGTCTCAACAGTATCGCAGCAAACCTTGTTGCCAGTAGCTGCCACTGTCGGTACAAGGTCAGAGAACTGAACAGCAACGCTTAACGGAGTACTTCTACGAGCACATGGTCCGAGAATGTCGGCGGAGATAGCAAAAACATTGTGCGAAATTTCGACCTGGTCAAGTTCATCAAGCATGCCAAGAGACTCGCCTAGATCTTGATCAACAATTTCAGCAACGCCACCTTTTTCATTGTGAAGCACAATCCCAGGGAGGCCCTCAATCGAATCTTTTGAACCAAAAAAGCAGAGCCCTGCATTTGAGCTTTCTTTGAATGTAAATAGCGAGGCAAAATACTCGGCCGTTAGGAAAGGTTGAGCAGCAGACACCAAAACCAAGTCCGTCGCAAACTTATCAGAGTCTAAGAATGCCAAACAATCAGCTAGCGGGACTCCTCGAAAGTCACTGTCAATATCTAAAAAATTCAATCCAGCTTTGAATTCATAATCAGCCACCGCTCCTTGAGCTATGTTAATTCGATCTGTTGAGCCAAGCACAAGAATTTGTTCCACGTTCGCTGCAATCAGGGCTTCGATCAAATGAACAAGCAGCGGCAGGCCAGCAACCACTCTAGAGACTGGGTGTTGGATGGTTTGCGAGGGTTCCGACAGAGAAACAATGGCTGCTCTTGATCTTGTAGTCATTACACTCCTTTCGGTCAGACGCATCCCAACTTAAATCTCAGCTCAGAACTATGCTGAAGAGGGTGAGCGCAGCTGAGGACAAAACCGCTAACACCCCAGGAGCCAACGGCCATCCAAAGATCCACTCAGGCCCTGTGAGATGGATGCATTGGCTGAACTTTCCTCTAATTGCGCTGATGGTATGGAGCGGCCTACGAATCTACTGGGCTGATCGCCAGGGTCTTTACAGCTTGGGAATCGGCGACAAGGACTTCGAACTATTTCCCATGTGGTTTGACGATGCCTTCAATTTAAGGCAGCGCCTGGCTAGAGGCATGGCCTACCATTTCACCTTCGGTTGGTTCCTCGTTCTAAATGGGGCACTGTTTCTGATATACACTGCACGGAGTGGCCACTGGCGAGAGATTTTCCCGGCCAAAGGTGCTCTCAAAAACGCTCTTCAGGTGGTGGCCCACGACCTTAAGCTTTCCAAGAAGCCCCTTCCTGAACAGAGCAAGTACAACGCAGCCCAACAATTTGCATACACCGGGATTCTGGTGATCACCACCATCACCGTCTTGACTGGTTTCGCTATTTACAAACCGACTCAGCTCAGTTGGCTGACCTCGATATTTGGCGGATACGAAGCCGCAAGATGGATTCATTTCACCACAACAATAATGATCGCTGGATTCTTCGCAATTCACATTGCCCAGGTCATCAAACAAGGCTTGCCAGGATTTCTGGCAATGGTGACCGGCTTCTATCGAGGCAAAGACGAAGACCATGTAAATTATGATGCTGTTACCCAGACGGCATCTACAGCGGACATAAAAGGCAGAGAGAGAAGAAACCTTATTGTTGGTGCCGCCGGGACATTGGCGACTCTCGGCACATTAAAATGGCTCGGCGAATCAATTCGGACGGGAGATCGAATTCCAGCGGTCCTAAGGAGCGGCCATCGCTTCAACGAAGCCATTTGGAAAAGGCTTCATCGCGATTCGGCCAAGGCACCGGAGTTCTCTTTCGAAGAAAGCTCCATGATGCGCGTCAATGGACGCCACGGACTGCGCACAGATGTGCCAAATGATTGGGCTGTTGAAGTATTCGGACCAGATGGCCAGTTAATCAAGACCGTCTCTTTGGACCAGATAAAA
Source organism: Acidimicrobiales bacterium (assembly GCA_020628305.1). Taxonomy (GTDB): domain Bacteria; phylum Actinomycetota; class Acidimicrobiia; order Acidimicrobiales; family SZUA-35; genus JAHDDW01. Next base: position 26,845 of record JAHDFH010000010.1, read on the forward strand.
AGCCTCCCAAAGGTCGAACATACTGTCGAACACAAGTGTGTAGAAGGCTGGAGCCATGTCGTTACTTGGGGCGGCACCACCTTTGCTGACTTTGTTAAATGGCTAGTACCTGAGATTGAGGAGCTTCCGCAATATGTCAATCTCGAGTGCCCTACTGAGCCTGATGACGATCACTACTACGTCAGTCTCGATATCGAATCAATGATGCATCCGCAGACGCTCTTAAGCTATGAGATGCAACGAGCTGATCTCCTCCCAGAGCACGGCGCTCCACTGCGCCTTACCACTCCCCTAAAGTACGGCATCAAACAGATAAAGCGAATCGGCTCGATAAGTTTTTCTAACGAGCGTGGGAGAGACTATTGGGAAGAGCGAGGCTACGATTGGTACTCTCACCTATAGCTAGGCGGTAATGTGGATACGATTCTGGCTCCGGCCAAGCTCACCCTGTCTCTTAAAATTACTGGTGTCAGACCTGACGGTTTTCACCTTCTAGCTGCTGAGATGGTCACGGTCGACCTGTGTGACGAACTAACCATCAGTCCAGGCCCAAGAGTAGTTGATCTTGTTGGGCCTCACGCAAACGTAGTAGATCCCAAGAGTAACTCTATCCTCGACGCCCTGGAGCTTGTAAATGCCACGCGCAGCGTGCGCCTCACAAAAAACATCCCGGCTCAAGCTGGGCTTGGTGGAGGGTCCGCAGATGCCGCAGCGATCTTGCGTTGGGCTGGATTTAAAGATTTACGAACCGCAGCAAAGCTTGGGGCAGATGTCCCCTTCTGTGTTGTTGGGGGACAAGCTAATGTAACGGGAATCGGTGAAATTGTTGATCCTGTGGAGCTGACACCTGCGAACTTTACGCTCTATTGCCCAAACATTGCTTGTTCAACTCCTGCGGTGTACCAGCATTGGGACAAACTCGGAGGACCCAGCGGACAGAACGGCAACGATCTTGAGCCTGCAGTCCTAGACCTGTTTCCAGAGATGCAACAGGCCAAAGAATACCTAGGGAATCTAACTGGACTTTCCCCAAGGTTGGCTGGCAGTGGCTCTACATGGTTCGTCGAAGGACACCATGAACAGGCAGACCTGATACTTTGCAGTAGCGTGAAGCTTTAGTATCTGAATTTACTTTTTGTTTCTACGCTGCACACGGGTGCGCTTAAGAAGCTTGCGGTGTTTCTTTTTGCGCATTCGTTTACGACGTTTTTTAATAAGCGATCCCATGACTTTGCAAAGACTAGCCGAGCATTCAAGTTTTCCACCTAATTCATTCAATTATTTGAACCTTTCATGCGGCAGATCCGTTAGAGTATTGGGGACACCTTCGCGGGTAGTTCAACTGGCAGAACACCAGACTTTGAATCTGGGGGTTGGAGGTTCGAGCCCTCCCCCGCGAGCTTAACCCACATAAATGCACGCTGATGAAGAGCTTGCTTGCTAGGCTTCTGATGTGTCACTGAACCAGTGACACACACATTTCAGGAGGGAACTGAATGTCTACTTCAGCAATCGCTGACAAAACCCAGCAGCGCAATATACTAATCGCTGTTTGCGCCGCTTTAATGGCCGTTATTGCTTCGGTTTCGAGCCTTAACGTTGCTCAACAACAGCTAGCCGAGGACCTGGGAGCAGACGGGGGTCAAATTCTCTGGATTATTAATGCATACACCCTCGCTTTGGCTGCACTACTACTACCAATAGGAGCCATTGGTGACCGCTGGGGCCGCAAGCCCGTGCTACTAGCTGGTCTAGTTATCTTCATTGCAGCAAGCATTGTCGCTGCAATATCGGGAGACGTCTCGCTGACAATTGCTGCTCGTGCAGCAACCGGTCTTGGTGCTGCAATGATTATGCCGGTAACCCTCTCTGTTATAACTTCCAGCTTTCCAGAAGATCAAAAAACTCAAGCGATTGGAATCTGGACGGGTGTTGCAGGCAGCGGTGGCATCGTCGGTCTTTTCTTCTCATCTTGGATGGTTGACTCATTCGACTGGCGCTGGGCTTTCGCTATGCCAATCGCACTGGCAGCGCTCTCAATATTGTTCACTCAAATTTTCGTGCCGAACTCCAAAGAGAACTCCGAGGGTGGGTTTGACACTGGAGGGTCGGTTCTTTCTTTCCTAGCTATCGGTGGGATTGTCTTAGGAATCCATGAAGGGCCGGAGAAAGGCTGGGACGACCCACTCACGATTGCTGGTCTTGTTGTTGGTGTCGTCGCATTAGTTGCCTTCTTTTTCTGGGAGCTTCGACAAACCTCTCCTCTGCTAGATGTTCGCCTTTTCAAGAACAAGGCTCTGGCTACCTCAACCGTTACATTGCTATGTATCTTTGCAGTTATGTTTGCGATCTTCTTAGTTATCTTCCCCTTCTTAACAGGAGTTGTGGGCTGGACTGCTTTACGCTCGGCTGTAGGGCTTATGCCAATGGCTGTTGCCATGATGCCTACATCTGCTGTTGTTGCACCACAAATGGCAAAGAAGTTTGGATCGACAGAAACTATGATCGCAGGGATGACGATCGCTGCAGTTGGCTTAGCCACAATGGCAATCTTTGCTTCCGTAGATGGTGGCTACATGTCAGTTCTGCCTGGGCTCATCATTATGGGCTTCGGAACGGGTCTAACGATGACTCCTGGAACAGAAGCAATAACCGACTCTCTTCCTTTGGAAAAACAAGGCGTTGCTTCGGCTCTGAATGACACCTCTCGCGAAGTGGGTGGGGCAATCGGCGTGGCCCTCTTAGGTTCGCTACTTAATGCCGGGTATCGTTCCAACTTTGAAGACAATATTGGTGAGGTGCCTGAGGTTGTCAAGGAACGTTCGCTGGAAGGCTATCAGTCTGCTCTAACACAGTTCATGGGTGGCGAGAACCTAGAGTTTGCGGCACAAGTGCAAACCGTGGCCAACGAAGCCTTTATACAAGGCTGGACACAATCTATGTGGGCTGCGGTAGTGGTCATAGGTTCAGCCACCGCCTACCTTATCTTCGCTGGCCCAAAACGGTCAGCTGAAACTTTGGTCGACGTAACCGATTCGGCAAATGACAAAATCGAAGAAGAGAGTCAAAGCTAAAGCGAGCTTGAAGCGAGGCGAGCTAAGGACATCCACTCTTCAAGCTCAAGCTGTTCGGGGCGCTTAGTCGTATCTACGCCAGCTTGAGTGAACGTCTCGCTAGTAATATGCCCAGCTAGTCCGCTACGGAGCATCTTGCGACGTTTCTGAAAAGCTGCCTTTACTAACGCCGTCATAGTCCTATATTCGTCAAGACCCAGTGCAGTGACGTCATGACGCTTGATCTCGACAAGTGCCGATTCAACTTTTGGTTTTGGGAAGAACACGTCGGGCGGGACGGTAGCAGCCACCGTCACTTCGCCCCAATAGCTAGCGATTACTGAAGGGACACCAAAGGTTTTGCTCCCTGGACCAGCAGCTAGGCGAAGAGCCGGTTCTTTTTGCATCATCACAAATAGTGTGGTTATCGCAGGCTGTGTCTCAAGGAGATCTAGCACCAAAGGAGTAGCTATGTTGTACGGCAAGTTTGCTATGAGCTTGTAGGAGGAAGTTGGATCAATTACTTCTGCCCAATTGAACTGCATAACATCGGCGTTATGAATATCTACTTTTTCAGCCAGACCAGCCGTAGTGATGTTTTCTTCGAGAAGCGCCAGAATATGTTTATCAAGCTCCACCACGCTGACCTGCGATGCAATCTCTGCCAAAGCAAGAGTTAATGACCCTAAACCTGGACCCACCTCAATCACGTGATCATCACTACCTGCCTTACTCAACCGGACAATCTTGTCGATCATTGACGGGTCGCAAAGGAAGTTCTGTCCTAACGCTCGACTTGGGGCAACTTCGTGAGAGTCCAACTGGTTTGTTATCTGGGTTCTCGTGAGACGGTTACGGGACATAGGGGCTAGATACCAAAAAATATTTCGGCGTTCTTCGTTGTTGTAGAGGCAATGTGTTCCACAGCCACCCCTCGAAGATTCGCTATGAAAGCACCCGTAACCGGAACGTTATGGGGAAGATTGGTTTGACCTCGCAAAGGCACTGGAGCCAAGTAAGGCGCATCAGTTTCCAACACAAAGCGGTCTTCTGGCACTACTTTTGCAGCTACAGCAACATCATTCGCAGCGGATGGAAATGTCACAATTCCTGAGAACGATAAAAAGGCTCCTAACTCGAGACACAGTTCAGCTTCTTTTACTCCCCCACTGAAACAGTGAAAGACCAGTCTTGGTGGAACGCCCTCTGAGCGTAGAATCTCGAAAGTTTCGTCCCAGGCATCGCGAGTATGGATGACAAGTGGCAGTTCTAGCTCATGGGCTAAAACAATTTGCTTGGCGAATGCTTCTCGTTGAACTGATCGATCCGAATGATCGTAGTAATAGTCAAGTCCGCATTCTCCAACAGCCACTACACGGTCGTGATCAAGAACTTCTTTGAGCCCTCCAATACCATCCTTAGCTTCATGTGGATGCACCCCAAGCGCTGCCCACATATTTTGATGGCCCTCAGTCAGCTCTATCGCTGATTGCCACTCGTCTTTAGCACAGCCAATGGTGACCATTTTTGCCACGCCCGCTTGTTCAGCACCAGCTGCTGCTTCGGCAATGTCAACTTTGTCATCATCTAGATGGCAATGAGTATCTACCCACATTATGCTTGAGGCTTAATTCTCGGGAAGAGCGGCTCAATAGCTGTGAGTTGTGCTCCTCCTTGGTATTGACCCCACTTGTAGTCGAGGTCGAGCACATTATCAGTTGGTGAGCCTTCCAAGCCAATAGCTTGCCAAATCTGTGGTGCGGTGTTTACAAGAGCTGGACTTGCCAATATCGCGGCAAGCCGCAACACTTCGAGCGCTGTGCCGAGCACGGCGCTGACCTCAGCTGACCCCTCTTCCATCTTCCAAGGTTCAGACTCCCCAAGGTAGGCATTGGTTTCTCTTATTAGGTGCCAGGTCGCATCAAGTGCTACCGATGGAGCAGTTGAGTTCCAAGCTTCAGCAGCGATATTGACCGTCTTTTCAGCCAGTTCAGCAAGTGGACTATCTGCCTGAGACCCAGGAGCCACGCCATTACATTTCTTGCCCACCACAGTTATAACCCTAGACAATAGGTTGCCAAGCGTGTTTGCGAGGTCTGTATTGTAGCGCTCTACCATCTGCTCGTATGAGAAATCCGAGTCGGGACCAAATGAAACGTCCCTTAGGAAGTGGTAGCGGAAACCATCAATTCCAAACTCACCAATCAGATCTTCGGGGTGGATCTGGGTTAGCCCGCTCTTGGACAGTTTCTTGCCACCAAGCAATAGGAAACCGTGCACATCAACATGTTTAGGTGGCTCTAACCCCGCTGCCATAAGCATTGCTGGCCAGTAGACGCAATGGAACCTCAGAATGTCTTTACCAATAAGGTGATGACTGTTAGCCCACCAGTCAGCAAACTCAGGTGAGTCCTGCCCATACCCAATTGCAGTCACATAGTTAATTAGTGCGTCGTACCAAACGTAAAAGACATGGTCTTCATCCCAAGGCACTTGGACACCCCAGTCAATAGATGTTCTCGTTATTGAAACATCATCTAAACCTAGTTCAACAATTCCAAGTGCTTCACTTGCTTTGCCTGCTGGGCGAATAGCGCCAGAGTTAATCCATTCCCGCAATCGATCTTCAAAGGCAGAAAGTTTAAAGAAGTAGTTGTCCTCCTCGAGCCATTCGACAGGGCGCTCGTGAATTGGACAGTTGCCTTCAACTAAATCTGCGTCAGTGTAGTAGGCTTCGCAGCCCACACAGTAGTTGCCGGCGTAAGAGCCTTTTTCGATATAGCCGTTCTCTTTAATCTTGGAAAGAAGCTTGCCCACGGCTTCGTGGTGACGTGGTTCTGTCGTTCTGATGAACTGGTCAGGTTCAATAGACAACGCTGTCCAAGTCTGTGAGAACCGCTTGGAGGTATTGTCTGCTTGCTGTTGCGGAGTCAGGCCATTCTCTTCAGCCGATCTCTGAACTTTAAGGCCGTGCTCATCAGTTCCAGTAAGGAACATCACCTCATCACCGACCAGACGGTGCCAACGAGCAAGCGCATCAGCTGTAGTGGTGGTATAGCTGTGGCCGATGTGCGGAACGTCATTGACGTAGTAAATCGGTGTTGTGACGTAGAATTTTGCCATGACTCAATGATACTCAATCCCCTCGAGAAGATGGACTTAGCTCCTCTATCTGCTTCGAGAAATTTCGGACATGAGTCTCGGTTAGATCAAGGTATGCGCGGCGAGCGCTTTCAATGCCACGCCCCATCTTAGCGATTGGCTCAGTTAGTTTTTCCCAATCTGTTGCGAGGTTCTCCACAGCCACAAGAAGCTCATGGGTCCGTTGAGTGAAGAGAAAGTTATCGACCCCTTGCCGTATCACTGCCAGCATTGCGAACAAACTCATAGGAGAACACAAAACCACCCGTCTTGTGAGCGCAAAGTTGATGAGGTCTGGATCTATCTGATGTATCGCTGCGTACACACCCTCATTGGGCACAAACAGCAGCACATGGTTCAAGGTGCGGCCGGGCTCAACATATCCACGGTCCACTAGCTCAGCAACACGGTTTCGCACATCCACTCTGAATCGCTTTAAATATCTGTCCGATTCAGCTTCGGTGCCACTTTCGAGAGACTTGACGTAGTTGTCTATCGGAAACTTTACATCCATAGCAAGCTCTTGCTCTTTGGGTAAGACGAATACAAAATCCGGGATGTTGCCATTGGCTATACGCTTCTGACGGTGATAGTTGACTCCTTCTACAAACCCGGCAGCTCGGAGGACATCCTCGGCTAAACGCTCACCCCATTGACCCCGTTTCGTTGGTGAAGCCAGCGCTGCACTCAGACGATCTGTTGTGTTGGTGAGCCTCTGGTTGAGATCAAAGACATGATCTAGAGCTGAGTTAAATGCTGTGGTTTGTTGCGCTCTGTCGACCCGCATTCGTTCGAGTTGGGTGCTCAGCTTCTCAAGCTGATTAGAGACTGATTGGACAGCCATATCGGAGTTGTCAGTTTCTGCCACTTTGACTTCGCTTTGCCGTCTCAGACCAAGCAAAAACCAGACCAGGGCCGCAAGTAGCAACCCTGACCCAAAGTACATAACGGACTCTAAATTACCCATACCTAGACAATAATCTAGGGGTCCGACATTTTGCTGTTTAAATATCTACAGGACGATCAAATCAACGCGACGGTTAGCTTCCGTAGCACCAGCTTCTCCGTGTGGAACTAGCGGGTCTGAAGATCCATAACCCTTAGCAACCAACCGCTCAGACTCAATACCTTCGGCAATCAGAGCTTGGACAACTGCTTCAGCTCTAAGTTGACTAAGACGAGCATTACGCTCACCGTTATCTCTAGCTTCGCCAATGTTATTTGTATGACCCTGAACTTCTAGGCGGGCTTCAGGGCTAGCTTCCAAGAACTCCACTACAACGCCTATTGGCCGAACGCTGGAATTAAGCAACACATCTGAATTCTCTCCAAAACGGATTGGATCGAGTCCTAGAATGTCATTCAAAGACTCACCCTGAGACTTAGTAGGAGCAGCTACCTGAGACTCGCTCTCGGTTTCGGCAATCTCGAGGCTATTGATGACCTCATCAGCTCCGCTAACATCACTTGCCAGCGACAATGCAAGATCTTTGGTTGCCTCATTGGGAACTTGACCGCTCAACTCAATTGACCCAACGCTGACCTCAGTCACCGAAATCTCAGAATCTGCTAGGGAATCCGCAACCTCAAGAGCGGACTCTACGCGCTGCGCTAGATTCTCTTCGGTTGCATCTTCTGTCTGTTCAGATCCGCCATCCAAATCCTTAACAACCTTACCTAGGCGGTCATCATAGTCTTTAGCATCATCCGAATCTTTGTCTTTCGAATCGTCATCTTCTCCAACAGCCTGTTCGGTTTCATCGGACTCAGAAGAATCATCCCCGCCCCAAACTGTAAGTGCCACCGCAGCGAGAGCTATGAGAGCTGCAATGACCCACCAGACCCAGGAAAAGCTAGGCTCTTCAGAACCAACAACTGCAACAGGGGTAATGGCATCTTTGGTTGGATCCTCATCAGACTCAAAAGCCACGATGTCTGACTTCTCTCCGGCTAACATCGCTGCTAGTCCACCAGCGTCTAAGTCTTGACCGGAGGATTCAGCGGCGATTGCAGAAGCTACAACTGGCATTGCAAGGTGAACGATACGCTTGACCTTTGCCTTAGAAAGCTCTGACTGTCCCGCAACATCATCAACGATCTCATTGGTTTTGCCGGGCAGGATCTTTTTAAGTAAAGAGATGCCCTTGCTTGAGTCGTTCTCTTTCACATAGTCGGGCAGATTGTCAACCAAGCTCGCATCAGCATCCTGTACTACTTCGTAGACCACATCTCCGCCGCCTGGCTTAGCTGACTTAGTGGAAAAGCCTTCAACTAGAACTGGGACAATCTTTGCTATTGCATCCGAAACTGGAGCTGCATCTGCGGGTAGAGTTTCAGAAAACTCTTCTAGCACATCTTGACTTGTGAGCTTCTCAACTATCCCGCTTGTGAGTGATGACATCTGTTTGTCGCCAACCTTTCATGTGAACCTTTTGGACACCCCGTCCAATGTTGGCCGCCGTAGACCACTACTTACGATAGCCGACATTCACTAAAAGTTCTCCAAAACTGAACTGAGTTGAGTCAAATATCCCTTGTTAAAGACTCTTATAAAGGTCATAGACAAGATTTTTGCCAACTTGAAGGCTTTCACTAACTTCATTAACTGCATCTTTTCCAGATTGGTTTGAAGCCAGTGCAAGCTTTAAGGCCCGAACGATCGACTCCTCATCAACTTCTGATGGGATGATATGTTCATCCAGCACAAGCACAATCTCCCCCTTTATTGGCTCTGGTAGCTTGTCTAGAAGTTCTGGTGCGGTGCCTCTAAGAACCTGTTGATGAAGCTTTGTAATCTCCCTTATCAAAGCAATCTGGCGATCGTCAGTTCCCACATCAGCTAAATCGCTGAGAGTTCGCTCAACTCGATTTGGTGCTTCAAAGATAACAACACGACAGTCAAGGGTCGTCAAAAATTTGAGCTTTGCTCGACGCAGTTTGCCCTTTCTAGGCAAGAAACCTGCGAAGTAGAATTCGGATCCAGCGAATCCGCACAAAGCTAGCGCCGCCGAAGCCGACGAGGGTCCAGGCACCACATCAACTTCAAATCCAGCTTCTAGCGCTATATTTACAAGCTGCGCTCCCGGGTCGCTCATCACAGGCATCCCAGCATCGGAAACAAATCCAACGGATAGGCCTTTGCCCAGGAACTCAACTAGCTTGTCTGCAAAACTGGCTTCAGTATGTTGGTGGACGGCAATAAGTCGTGGGGTGTCAACGCCGATCAACCCAAGGAGTTTGCGGGTCTGGCGAGTGTCCTCACATAACAGAACATCGATTTCCTTGAACGTCTGCCTAGCACGATCCGTGATATCCCCAAGATTGCCGATGGGTGTTCCAATCAAGACAAGTCGACCAGTCACTGTTTAATTTCCAGCTGCTCGCCGACTTGTAGTTCCCAAGTACTGAATGCCCCAGCTTCGGCTTCGATCATGCCACAGCCCAGCCCACCAAAAAGTACTCGGTTTGGTCGCATACGAGCAATTTTGACTACGGTCAGCTCATCAGTCACAACAGCAACATCAATATCGAACTTCATGCCAAAGGTGTGCACCGCAAGAGTGTTGTCAAAGTAGTAGGCACCATCTACCGAGTCTTTAAACAAAAGACCTTGATATTTAGCCTTTGTCGATACCGGGATATGAAGCGATGCCAACACTTGCCCTTGCTCACGCAGGAGCCAACCTTGCTGATAGTTCTGCTTCATGGCATTAGATCATCACACATTGAAGCGAAACTCAAGGACATCGCCGTCTTTGACAATGTAGTCTTTGCCCTCTTGTCTGACGTTTCCAGCTTCTCTGGCTTTGCCCCAAGATCCGGCTTCGACGAGTTCATCCCAGTGGACAGTTTCAGCCCGGATGAAGCCCCGTTGCATATCGGTATGAATGCGCCCTGCACAAACTGGTGCAGGCGAACCTTCCCTAAAGGTCCAGGCTCGGCTTTCTTTTTCTCCGGTAGTTAGGAAGGTTCTTAAACCAAGCGTGTAGTAAGCCTCCCTCAAAAAGGTTGGCAACACGCCCTCACCTAAGCCAAGGGCGTCAAGCATTTCGGTGCGATCATCAGCGTCTAGCTGTGCTGCTTCTGCTTCGAGCTGCACACAGGTGCCAAACACGGGAGCAAGTTCTCCAAGTTCAGCCTGTACCGGAGCGATCACTTCTTGTACCGAGCCAAGTTGGTCTTCAGCGATGTTCACCAAGGCCAATACAGGCTTATTCGTAAGTAACTGCCACGGAGCGATCGTCTCAGAGCAGCTCTCCGAAAGGGTGACCCGGTAGAGCGGGGTACCCGCCTCAAGGTGTTCAAGAACTTCCCTTGCAGCATCGACTTCGTTTTGTAAGGAACTATCGCCTTTGGCAGCTCGCTCTTTTTTATCCAACCCTGCCGTAACCATTTCTAAATCGGCCAGGGTTAACTCAGTTTCAACTGTGCTCAGGTGTTCCAACGGGTCTGAGGGCCCAGGAATGTCGTCGTCAACAAAAGCTCGGAGTACAAAAACAATCGCATCAACCTGGCGAATCCCAGCTAAGAACTTGTTACCTAGTCCCTCTCCTTGACTGGCACCTTTCACAAGCCCACCTATGTCGTTAAATTCCACACTTGCTGGAACCACTTTCTTAGATTGGCTCATTTTGGCCAACGCATCGAGTCTGTGGTCTGTAACTTTTGCCACCCCTACATTAGGATCAGTTGTCGCAAAGGCGTATGGTGCTGCCAGAGCGCTGCCCCCTGTGAGAGCGTTATAAAGGGAAGACTTCCCAGCGTTAGGTAGGCCCACGAATCCAAACTTTTCCATTCATAAGAGGCTAACTGTCGATAAGCGGAGAAACTCGCTCTCTATCAATCTTGAAGCCAAGACTCAGAACTAAAAACCATCATTTCTGTCGGGTTACAAAGGGTGAAACCGTTGTGATTTAGGATAAGATCATAGTCATGTCTAAGCGAAGAAGAAAAAAACGATTGCTCGCTAGAAGGAAGAAAGCCAACCACGGCAGAAAACCTACCGTTGGCAGAAACTAGCCCCGTACTTGTTTACGACGGCGACTGCGGTTTCTGCACTCACTGGGCTAAGAGACTAAAGCAAGTTGGCAACGGCTTTGCTATTTCATCTTGGCAAACTTTCGACCTTGAATCCATAGGATTGTCCGAAGCGCAAGCTTCTACTTCGGTGTACTTCCATGACGGAACATCTAACTTTGCCGGCACGCAGGCTTTCGCCAAGTGTTTACTACACACCAACTCTAAGCTGCTCAGGTTTTGTGGCAGAGCCCTAGGTGTGCCACCACTGTCCACGCTTGGAAAGCTTCTTTATCCGGTTGTAGTGAAATACCGGCACAAACTTCCACCACGTTCTAGCAGCTGTAAGCTCTAATCAGCTCTAGTCTCGATACGCTTAAGCAATGCACGAGCCGCCACTCGACAAACATGCTCTCATTCTCATAGGAGCCAATAATGATGCTCAACTTGCTGAGATCGACTTTGATTCTGCTGAAGAGGTAGAGACAGCAACATTAGGTAACGGCACCGCCTGGATCCACACCACCAATTACCCTGTTACATTAAGCCGAATTGTTGCTGAAGGCCCAGCCGAAGCCACAGCAGCTCTTTGCGAACCGGATGCAACAACCGAAGAAATTGTGGCAGCAGCCCTCAGATCAAAGCCGGTCTCTCACTTTATTACCCTTGACCGGACCGCCAGATCCGATTTATCATTCGAAGTCGCATTTCAACCGATCATCAACCTTCAGAACAAACAGATCATTGGATATGAGGCGCTACTGCGAGCTCACTCAGCCACAGCTGTTCTCGATGGTGAGCAACTCGTGGCTAAAGCTCTCCACGAAGGCTGGATTAGCGAGTTAGACGAAATGGGAAGAGATCTGGCTCTCAAAGCGCTTGGAGATTGGCTGGGCGAGGGCCTACTTTTTCTAAATATATTGGCACCTGAAGGTATCTTCGACCTGACCGCTGCCCGCAAAAGCGTCACACGGGCCCAAGATATTGGTCTGGAACCAGATCAACTTGTATTTGAAACCGCTGAACGCAATCAATACACCAATATGAATCTTGTTTCTGCCCAGTTAAACAAACTCAGGGATATGGGGATTCGCTTGGCTGTGGACGATCTTGGTGAGGGCTATTCTTCGTTGTTCGCAGCGGCATCTTTCAAACCAGATGTTCTGAAGATTTCTGGCGAACTTGTGCAGCAGCTCCCTTCAGATGAAGCTATTGCTACGATCAGTGCTGTGGTGGGATTAGCCCATCAAACTGGAGCGTGGGTTATAGCAGAAAAAGTAGAAACGTCACGCCAAGAACAGGTCCTGACGGAGCTGGAAGTGGACTGGGCTCAAGGACATAAGTACGGTGCTGCAGTGTCACCGGACCTAATTGCTAATCAATAGTTGAACTAAGTCTTGATCCATAGTGGCTGATTACCTCGGCTGCAGCTTTGATAGCTAGCTCTAAACAAGCTTCTAGCTCCCATTCTTGGATCAAACCATGCAAGAATCCGGCTGCGAACTGATCCCCCGCTCCCGTTGAATCAACTAGCTGCTCAGGGACTATCGCCGAAACTGTGACAGATGTTCCCTGAGTAAATGCTGTTGCCCCTTGAGCCCCCGCAGTCCTAATCACGAGTTTCCCAGCCGCTGTGAGTTCTTGAATTTTTTGCTCAACATGTTCAGCTCCGTAGAGCTGCACAAACTCAGCCGTATTGCCAAAGACCGCATCGATGGAGTTATCAATTAGGTCAGCTACTTCAAGCTCGTGACGTTCAATACAAAAAGTATCCGATAGGGACAACGCAATCGTGCAATCTTTCTTAACTGAGTTCATTGCTGTGTTAATAGCGTCTTTAGCACTTGCTTTGTCCCAGAGATAAAGTTCCCAAAATAGGTAGTCCGCACTTGCCAGAGCTTGGAGTTGCAAGTCAGTGACGCTAAGGTTGCTTGCTTCGCCCAAGAAAGTGTTCATTGTTCGTTGGCCATCGGGTGAAACCAAAATCATAGAAGTGCCCGTGGCTGTTTGACTCAGGACAGGTCTAGAGAGAAAATTTACTCCAGCCTGCTTTGTCGACTCTTGATAAATATCTCCGAGCTGATCATCGGCTATCCGCCCAATAAAACTAGCCGAAGAGCCAAGCATGGCCAGACCAGCCGCTGTGTTCGCTGCAGAGCCTCCGGCAGTGTAATTTGGGTCAGTTGCAAGAGCCAGCAGTTGGTCTCTGCGAGTCTGGTCTATAAGGTTCATCGATCCCGGAACAAGCTCGAGCTCGGCAATTACACTTTGCTCAACTGGAAAGATTACATCGACGATGGCGTTACCGATGCAGACAATTGATTTGGTCACGGTTTCCTCAGGATAATTTAATTACATCGTTGTAATTTGTAGCTGCGATTACTACCATCAGTTAGGTCCTATTTTGAGTGTGACGAAGGCGGGTTCCAACTTAAACAGGTCGAGGTTTGAATGATGAAAGACTTATGCGCTGGCTTTCTAAAATCTCACCCAAGGGTCCCGCCGACCCAGTCATACTGTCTGAAACCTACCTCCGTCACGACCTAAAATACAGGCCAGCGGCCAAGGGTAGACTCGTTAGGCTGTGGATTAAAACTTGACAACCTGTGGATTTCGTTGTTTTCCATTTTGACCTATGCAGACGAGTAAGCTAGCTGAATGAATCTGGCGCTGCTTACAAACGAGGCTGAAGTTGCCGAGTTTCTGCAGACCCACAACCCTATTCCCAAGGTCGGGTTGTTCACCAACATGGTTATGTCTATAAACGGCTCCTATTCACAATCCAGCACTTCACAGCTTTTGAGTGATCCAATAGATCGGATAATGCTTAAATATCTGCGGGAACAGGCTGATCTTCTACTTGTTGGAGCAGCGACTATAAGGTCAGAAAACTACCAACCACCACAGAAACTCGATGGCACTCCCCTGCCTCTGGCCATCATAAGCAAGTCTAAGTATCCGCCAACAAACTTCTCATTGACTAGTGCAAATCCAATGATGCTATCCCCTAAGACTGGCAGCCAAGTCGACCTAGTTGCGGCAATAGCTAAACTTCGCGAGGCGGGTTATGAAAAAATTCTGTCTGAAGGAGGGCCATCGATAATCTCGCAACTACACAGACTTGACCTAGTAGATGTGAGCTATCGCACGATAAGCCCGGTCCTAGCATCCGATCCAACTCCATCAATCCAGGGCGCACACCCAGATCACCTTGTACCACAACAGCTACGTTATATTGCTCAAAGTGAGGAAGGTTTGCTTTTCACACGCTGGGACAAAGGCTATACACCTGGTATCAAGACAACCTGACCAACTTCAATCTCAGCTGAACCATTGAGAGCTATGAGCTGTGCAACCATCTCACGGGGGTCACCTTCGACATGATTACTTGCTATCGACCATAGAGAATCACCCTCTTGAACTAGATAGCTTTGTGAAATCTGTGCGCTCACAACCCCGAGTGTTGGCTGGGAAACCTGCGGAGGGTTAAATTGTGCGCTACGAAGGCTGATAAAGGCTACCGAAACTGCAACCAACCCTATAAACCCAAACACAATGGCTCGAACGAACTGCACTTGCGATTCGGTTCGATGTGGCGCCACCGGAGGCACAAGCTGCAAATGAGTTGAGCGATTTCTGATACTTGTTTGTTGGGGATTTATGAAAGTTGCTACCATGCTCAGATCATTGCACGAGGGTCTGACATTTTGCTCCGCAAAGCCTATTATCAGCTATTTAAGTAGGATTTAGCAGGCTGACGGACCCTAGGGCTATGCTAAGGTAACTCGGCCATTGGCCCACTTTATGCCGCTTGAACGTTGAACGGCTAACAAGGCAAGGTATTTCCACATGGAACATCCAGAACTTTCAAATAGACAAACAAAAATTCTTGAATTCATTCAGGAACAGATCAAACAGCGAGGGTTTCCCCCTTCAGTGAGAGAGATCGCAGCAAGCATTGGAGTCAGCTCCTCCTCGACGGTTCACTCGTATTTGAACAAGCTTATTGAAATGGGCTATCTCGAGAAAGATCCCTCTACTCCCCGGGCCCTACGGCTATCGTGGGATCCTCTTAGCGGCGCGTCAGAAGTTGAGCGTCGTCCAGTTTCATTCGTTCCTTTAGTTGGAGAGGTTGCTGCTGGTACAGATGTCATCGCTCAGGAGAACATCGAGCAGACATTGCCTATCCCAACAGATCTGGCTAGTGACGGAGATCTTTTTATGCTTAAGGTCAAAGGCGATTCCATGATCGAAGACGGCATCTTCGACGGAGATTTTATTGTTGCACAAGTAAGCCAGGAGTTTAAGAATGGCGACGTTGTCATTGCAGGTATTCCTGGCGAAGAGGCAACTATTAAACGATTAAGGAAGACTAAGTCAGCCATCCACTTAATCCCGGCCAATAAGAAGTTAGAGATTATGAAGTTCGATCCATCCGAGGTCACCCTTTACGGTAAGGCAGTGACTGTCATAAGGCAGCTCTAGGAAGTTAACAAATTTTCTAGCGTCCTGTATGTCTTGTCTAAAAAGTCTGCAGAACAGTTTTCATCAGGAGCGTGAGAAACTAGTGGGTCTCCTGGGCCGAGGTTTATTGCTGGAATACCCAGGCCTGTGAATCTGGCAACATCTGTCCATCCCAACTTAGCCTTGGCTTCGATATCGTTTTCTTTAACAAGCTTTTGGAAAATCGGGTAGTCCATGTATGGCAGACAAGCTGGAGAGTTATCAACCACTACCATTTTGTCTGACGACTCAAGATATGGACCAAGCAGCTCTCTAACGAACGCTTCTGCCTGACCGGGGGTGCGATCCGGTGCGTACCGGTAATGGATTTCAAGCACAACCGAGTCTGGAACAACGTTGCCAGCAACTCCGCCTTCTACTTTGACCGCCTGAATAGCCTCACAAAAGGTGCAGCCATCTATAGTTGGAGTTCTCACTTTGAACGCTTCAAGTTCGAACAGTATCGGAGCGAGTCGGTGGACGGCGTTGCGGCCCATCCAAGGCCTGGCGGTGTGGGCACGGACGCCTTCTAGCGTTAATCTAAACCTCATAGTGCCTTGGCAGCCTGCTTCAATCGCAGCAGCAGTGGGCTCGCCCAAGATGGCGCAATCAGCTTCGAGCAGGTCAGGACGATGTTGGATGAGTTCGTTGAGCCCACTGTGTACCTCAGCTACCTCTTCACGAGCATAGAACACATAGGTAACATCCATTGCTGGTTCAGCCAGGTTCCGAGCAAGCTCTAAAAACACAGCCAATCCGCTTTTCATATCAGAGGCACCAATTCCCCAGACGCTACCATTCTTTATAACTGCTTTTTCGTTGTTATTCGGAACGACGGTGTCGGTGTGTCCTGCGAGAATAATCCGCTTATCTCTACCAAGGGATGTTCTTGCTACAAGGTTGTCACCGACTCTGATGACTTCTAGATGATCAAGTTTGTTAAGTTCAGCCTCTAGCCAAGTCACAAACTCAGCTTCTTCAAACGAAACTGATGGACGGTTTATCAAATCTGCTGTAACTTCTAGCAACCTACTCACTAATGACTGATCCTACACGATGGGACGAGCCACAAACTACACAAGTCAAATTTCACCTTCGGAATTTCTCTCATGTAACCCACACGAGCAAAAAATCAATTTCAAACCTAGACTGAGCAACGCAGCTCAGACTCATGGTCTGAACCAAGATCTAACCCCGTAGGCAAATAGTGAAAAGTAAAGCAACAAGCGTCAACGAGTATCTAAGTGAACTAGCTCCAGACAGGCGTAAAGAACTGTCAACTGTACGAGCGCAGATCATCAAACACTTAAACAAGGGATACGTCGAGACAATCAACTGGGGCATGATCACTTATGAAGTGCCACTCAAGACTTTTGCTGAGACCTATAACGGCAAGCCCTTGATGTTTGCAGCCCTTGCAAATAACAAAGGCCACATGTCCTTGTATCTCACAACAATCTACGCAGATCCAGATATGAAGAACTGGCTAGTTCACTCCTTCGAAGAAGCTGGATTGAAACTAGATATGGGCGAGTCGTGCATTCGCTTCAAGACTGCTGCTGATTTGCCCCTTGAAGCGATTGGCGAATTGATCTCCAAAACGACAGTTGATGAGTTTGTTGCATATTTCAAACGCAAACGAGGCAAGTGAACTCACATTCCGTGAGCGTACTCCTCTACGTTTAGTGCTTCAATATCTCGTAGCGGTTTCATAGCCTGGGCATACTCAAGTAAGGCGTTGAGAGAAAAATCAGTTCTTCTAGAATCGTAGGCATCAGCGGAGATATCCCCTTTAAACAGTGTGTTAACCTTCCGCAAAATCAGATGATCAGGAATGTAGACAACTTTAGTGTTTTTGTACGAGCTACTTCGCAGATCGGTCACCGGATAAGAACCACTCCGGCCCGCCGACACCGAGACTATGAGAGCTGGTTTGTGAGCCAGTCCAGAGACTGAAGTCAGCATTACTTTCAGCGCTGGAGATGCCATACCTCCCCACTCCGGAGTAACAAAGATAAATCCATCAGCGCTTTCTGCCTCGGCAGACACAGACTTTACTAATTCACCAGCTCCATCAACATTGCCCCAAACGTCATCCAAAATGGTTGTGAACGGTGTTTCAAACAAATCAACAATCACTGTTTCGATCTTACGCCCATGTAGCCGGCGCTCTAATTCGTCAGTTATTCGTCGGCTTTCAGAACCGCTGCGAGTACTGCTCGAGACGAGAAGAATTTTCATGAGCCAAACTATAGCTCACGCAATGAATCAATATGCTCCATCGCTCTTCAGCACAGCTGGTATGGTCTTCAACAATATTGAAATATCAATAAACAATGACCAGTTATCGACGTAGTAGAGATCTAAGCGTGTGTAC
This sequence comes from Acidimicrobiales bacterium, assembly GCA_020628305.1. Taxonomy (GTDB): domain Bacteria; phylum Actinomycetota; class Acidimicrobiia; order Acidimicrobiales; family SZUA-35; genus JAHDDW01. Next base: position 44,935 of record JAHDFH010000010.1, read on the forward strand.
TGTTCAAAAGTGGTTGTACTGCGACCAGACACTTGCCACATGCCCGTAATGCCAGGTTTAACACGAAGACGAGCATATAGATCAAAGCTCCACTCTGACATTTCTGCACGCAATGCAGGCCTCGGCCCCACGAGGCTCATTTCGTTCTTGACAACATTGATCAGCTGTGGAAGCTCATCTAGCGAGGTCTTACGTAGAAAGTTTCCAATTTTGGTCACTCGAGGGTCGTTCTTCATCTTAAACAACGGGCCTGAGCCTTCATTGTGTTCTTCGAGCCGTTTGAGAATCTCCTCAGCGTCTGTAACCATGGTTCTAAATTTGAGAACTTGGAACGGCTCTCCATTCTGCCCAACACGCTCTTGCTTGAACAGGATTGGGCCTTTGGATGTGAATTTGACAGCCAAACCAATGCCGATCATGATCGGGCTAGCTAAGGTGAGTGCTGTTGATGCAATAGCAAGATCAAACAAACGCTTGGCAAACTGTCGCCAGCCATGACGATGACGGGGTTCAATATAAACAATTGGGAACTTACCCAGTGTTCGTACAGTTAAGCGATCTGGAGAAATGTCCGCAAGCGTTGAAGACAACTCCACGTGAAGGCCAGCTTCGACTAGGTCGCGCACTAGGCGATTAGAAAACCTCATGTCGATGCCTGAAGCCGCTACCACAACGCTACTGGCATCATTAGAACGAGCTTCTGAAAGCACAATAGTTGTCAAGGCGTTGGGGTCGATTACTTGGGTTGGATCGATCGTAGTAACAACGTTGTAGCCCAAGTACTTGTGACTCGAGAGCATGTCGGCGATACTTTCGCCTTCTTCGTTACCACCGACCAGCACGACTCGTCTTTGAATATTTCCGGAGCGACGCTTACTAGCAAACCAACGGCGAACAGCTTCTCGTTCGAGCCAGATCAAGAAATAGCCTGCCGCAATCGAGATCAGCGCCGCTGAACGGTTGAGTTCTAGGTTGAAAAAGTAAAGAACTAGAACTACTGAAACTGCAGACTTTGTGTAGGCATTGGTAAGGCGGCGAATTTCATCAGCCCGTCTCGAGATAAATCTCGCCGAATAGAGCTTGTCTTTTACAAACCATACGGTTACAGCGCACGCAAATCCTAAGGCGATAACGCTTTGAGTCCAGTCAGCAGATGACGCCACCAAACCTGCCATCAAAACAAAGGCGAGGGCGACCATGTCAAAAATCCAGAATCGGGCTCTAGTTAAGTGAACCGCTGGTAACTTCTTGCGATTCTCGGCACGAGTGGTGGCCAGCTGTTCAGTTATTAGATGCTCAGGAATCTGAGTGGCGCTGCTTACCTCGGTCACGTAAATCTAGACGGCGGCTAGCTCCTAAAAGTTACATAAAAAGGGAACTATCTGGCAATTTCAAGGGCTTTTAGCAGAAATTTGGTTCTTTATGCCTAGATACGATCTTCTGCTTGTTGCATCAGCGCCAGCGGTTGAACCGCGGCAAGTCGGACATGGTCAGAACCTTGAGAGCCATAAAGTTCACCCGGGATACCAACGATTCCTAGCTCCTCAGCAAGAAATTGTGCAAGCTCCCAGCCATTTCCTGTTGGAGCTTTAACCCAGAGATAAAACGCACCTGCCGGGACTGTTGCTTCAATGTCAATCTTTGCCAGAAGCTCAACTAAGTAAGTCATGTTTGACAGGTAGGTTGTGCGTTGTTGGCCGACGTGCCCTTCATCACGCAGAGCTGCGGTAGCAGCTGCAAGCACGGGGCCTGGCTGCATCAATCCGGCGTGCTTGCGAACCTCACCTAAGTAGTCGATAAGCTCAGCATCTCCTGCATAGAAACCGGAACGCAAGCCAGCAAAGTTAGAGCGTTTGGAAAGAGAATGAACGCTGATAACGCCCGTCGCCCCTGATTGCAGAGCGGAAACAGGCGGGGTGTTCCAAAAGAACTCTATGTAGCACTCATCTGAAACCACCAGGACTCCATGTTCTCGTCCCCAAGCAACTACACCGGCAACATCATCTAGCCGTCCTGTTGGATTAGCTGGAGAGTTGACCCAAATCATGAGAGCGTCTTCGACGTCCTGAGGATCGATTGCTTCGAGATCCATTCGACCGTCTTCCAGCATTGGCACCGGGACAGCTCGACAGCCACCAAGCTTGGCCCCCATCGCATATGTTGGATAGCTGATGCCGGGGTAAAGAACAGTCTGTTTTGATGGGTTACGAAGTCGTAGGTATCCGGGTAGAGATGCTACGAACTCCTTTGAGCCCACTGTGGCTCTAAACTGCTCTGCGGCGAGGTCGACTCCAACAAGTTCTCGTAGCCAATGCGAAGCAGCAGCACGAAATGTTGGTGTTCCAAACGACGGAGGATAAGACTTTGCTAGGTCTGGGTCTGCAAGCATGTTGACGGCAAGCATCGGTGGCCTATCTGTAGGAGCACCAATTGTCAGATCAATTGCCCCGCCGGCGTGACGGGAAGCGATTGAAATTAGCTCCTTAATCTGATCCTGAGGATAGGGCGGTGGAACAAAACCCGTGTGTGGCGTCATGTGTTTAGTTTACCGCTTTAAATGGGCTCAGAATCAGCGACTCTTAAGCATCTTCTCCAACTATAAATTCGTTGAGCTGGCCCGCCAATACTGTATCCATCCGAGCAACAACCTGCATTGCATCAACTGTCTCACGGGTAGATTCCACTCGACCTTCCCGATGGATCTGCGCTAGCACATCACCCCGAGACCAGGGGATTTCGAGTTCATAAGCCTGAGAAGTCAGCTGGACTGCGTCTGCCAGGACTGTAACCAGGTGCTCAATTCCGTCGCCTGTAATTGCCGACACCCCTATCGCATCAGAGTATGAGGCAAGCACTCCTCGGTCGGCTTTGTCCATCTTGTTGAACACTAGAATAGTTGGCACTTGATCGGCCCCAATTTGTTCTAACACTTCAACTACTGCTTTGATGTTGGAAGCGGGATCAACCGCTGAAGCATCTACAACATGCACAAGCAAGTCTGCAGCTGCCGCAACTTCGAGGGTGGACTGAAATGCTTCAATCAGCTGATGTGGAAGTTTACGGACGAATCCGACAGTATCGGTAAGAAGAATCTTCTCACCACCTGGCAATCCAAATTGTCTAGTGGTGGCATCTAGCGTAGCGAAGAGCTTATCTTCTACCAAAACATCAGCGCTAGTTAACCGAGACAGCAACGATGACTTGCCGGCGTTTGTGTAACCAACGATTGAAACCTTTTTGGTTCTAGAGCTTTGCCTGGCTTTGCGCTGCGAATCCCGCTTTATCTTGATCTGGCGAAGCTCAGCTTCTAGTTTGTGAATTCGCTTAACCAAACGGCGACGGTCGACCTCTAGCTGGGTTTCACCCGGGCCCCTAGTTCCAATTCCACCGGCCTGTTGCGAGAAATTCTTCTTACCCCGCAAGCGAGGCAAGTTGTAACGCAGCTGAGCAAGCTCGACCTGAGCTTTGCCTTCTGCTGAAGTCGCATGTTGAGCGAAAATGTCTAAGATCACCGCTGTGCGATCAAGTGCAGTTCGTTTCAAAACCTTCTCTAGGTTAGCTTGCTGCGATGGGGCCAGCTCGTTGTCAAACACAACAGTGTCGCAGTCGTAGCTAAGCGCTAGTTCAAGAATTTCTTCTACTTTGCCCTTACCGATGTACATGGCAGGATCTGGGCTGTTGCGTTTCTGAATAACTCGATCAACAACATCTGCGCCGGCTGTATCGATTAGTAGTTCAAGTTCGTCTAATGATTCTTCGATCTCCTCGACAGTTTCACCATCTAACACCACCCCAACGATCAGGATCTTTTCTCTAAACGCTCGATCTAGAAACCCTTTGGAGATCTCACCACCGAATTCTCCAAACGCTCCACGGTGATCAGAAATTATCTCTTTGGCCCCGAGATCCTCACCTACATCGACGAACTCAAATTCTTCGGTATTCGGCTCTGAGTTGGATTCATCCATAGCTGGCTATAACCCTAGCTATTGAAGCCACTCAAGTGTCGAGTCGAGCATGTTTTGTAACATCCTCGACTAACGTCTCTGAATCGTGCGCAAACCAAGTGATACGAGGATCTCTTCTAAACCAGCGTTGCTGGCGGCGGGCAAAGCGTTTCGTCCGCAGTTTGGCCGTTTCTAGAGCTTCATCAAGGCTTACTTCGCCATCTAAATGAGAGAAGATCTCTTTGTAACCCAGGGCCTGCAATGCCGTGCTGGAAAGATTAAGTTTAAGCTCTCGTAATTCTTTGG
>JAHDFH010000068.1:0-2919 GCA_020628305.1 Acidimicrobiales bacterium
GGGTTGTTTGAATCTCAGGAGTAGCTATGACAATTAAGATCCCCATAGTCTGTGCTTTGTTTGCCTTAGCGGTTGTTTCGTGCGGCGCAGACGGTGACAAAGTCTCAATCGATGTTACGGCATCTCCAAACATAAGTACTAACGATGGTGTGCTGGTGGATCCAGAGGACCTGACTTCTGTCACGAACTCTGATGACTCTGACTATATGGCTGAGCTTAAGCTTGGAGCTGCTGCCAACATTGAAGCCGAGGGCCCTAGGGTTGATTCGAGTGGTTTGGATCTTGTCTGTGTTTCTAGCGCTGTTCTAGATGAAATTGGACAAGAGGCGCTACAAGGTGCGGGAGTCGATCCGGACTCTGTCAGTGACTTGCCGGCTGAGCTTAGCCCTAGTGAGGAGCAACTGCGGGAAATAGCGTTCAGTCGGTGTTTGATCGAAGACATAGCAGTAGATAACTTGATCAACAGAGTTGGTGGCGCATACGGTGAAGACGTAGTGAAGTGTGTAATTGCCGAAGCTGGATCTGTGAGCGATTTGCTCTCATCGGCCGAATCTGATCCTGCCGGTTTTCAGGAGCAGTTCCAATCCGGACCGTGTGTTGAACTAACCACTGGATAATTTCGTGCAGATCGACTTTCTTACCCTGTTTCCAGAGCTGATAGACAACTATTTCACTGCCAGCATCATGGGATCAGCACAACGCGAGGGGCTGATTCAGCTTAAGACACACGACTTCCGTTCCGCATCAACAGACTCGAGGGGTCGGGTAGATGATGCCCCCTTTGGTGGTGGGGCGGGGATGGTCCTTGGCCCGCAACCAATATTTGACTACATCGACGAGAATTCGGTGCAGCGTCCTGTTGTTTACATGTCGCCAACTGGGGCAACATTCAATCAGGCAAAAGCTCAGGAGCTGTCAAAGCTAGAAGGTTTCACTCTGTTGTGCGGACGCTACGAAGGTTTAGATCAGCGAGTGCGAGATGAAATAGTAGATGAAGAGATTTCGGTTGGTGACTTCGTGCTTGCCGGGGGAGAATCTGCTGCGATTGTCGTCGCTGAGGCAGTCCTTCGACTAGTTCCAGGTGTTTTAGGTAACGAAATTTCGGTTGAGGCAGAATCGTTCTCATCTGGGCTGCTTGAATACCCTCACTACACAAGGCCGGCAGACTTCAAAGGGTTGACAGTTCCAGAGGTGCTTCTATCGGGTGATCACGGCAGGGTTGAGCGTTGGAGGTTGGCTAAATCGCTACAGCTAACGGCTCAGCTGCGGCCCGATTTGATAGCAGCTCGAGGGGGACTCACCCAGGATGAAAAAGAACTTTTAGATGAGTTCGATTTGAGGGTGTAAGTGAGACGCATCCCCTCTAGTCTTAAAGGGTTAGATTTACCTCGATTCAGGCGACGATGACCATGAACCTCACAGACGTAATTGGACAAGAACAGATCAAGTCCGAGCTCCCAGATTTTCGACCAGGTGACACTGTAAAAGTGCACGTTAAGGTAACGGAGGGTAACCGTGAACGTATCCAGATCTTTGAAGGCATCGTAATTGCCCGTCAAGGTGCTGGTATCTCTGAAACCTTCACAGTGCGCAAAGTCAGCTTCGGTGTAGGTGTAGAGCGAATCTTCCCTATTCACTCACCGGTAGTTGAGAAGCTTGAAGTTTCAACTCGTGGTGATGTGCGCCGTGCCAAGCTCTACTACCTCCGTGACCGTGTTGGTAGAGCTGCTCGAGTTAAAGAATTGCGAGAAGACTAAATTCTTCAAAGTATGGGCTAACATCAAAGCCATGCTGAATCATTTAAAGGTCTTATTCGTCGCCGCATTTGCGTTTGCTCTCGTTGGTTGCTTCAAAGCCGACATCGCTATTGATGTAAATAATGACGAGTCGGGACAGGTTCAAACAGTCATTGCCTATGACGCTGAGCAGCTTGGTGCTCTCGCCAGCCTCGGAGGCGAAGCGGATCTCGACCTCGAAGATTTCTGTAGTGAGATCTTGACAGAGCTCGAAGGTGAAAGCAGCGACGACGTCTCGATAGAGGAATATCGTGAAGGGAATTTCTGTGGCGCCACTATCACAGTAGATGTTGCAGCCGGTGACGATTTTGCAACGGCTCTATCTAACAGCCTTGAAGGCAATGACGAACTAGGTGCAGGCAGCGCTGGGCTAGATATCACCAAAGTCGATGACGATGAGTGGACTCTCGAAGTTGACCTCGGTGACGGTATCGGCGCAGCGCTTGGAGATTCCCCTGAATTGGCACAGGCACAAGCCTTTCTAGGTTCAGGCGATGGAATCTCGATAGGTTGGAGCGTCTCACTACCAGGCGATGCCGATGAGCACAACGCTGATGAAGTTACAGTTGAAGAAGGCAAAACCACATTCACTTGGAACCTTGGTCTGGACAGTCAGCTAACCGAGCTCAGGGCCTCGACAGTTCCTGGTTCATCTGCAGGTGGGTTGCTTTGGATTTTGCTTGGCTTGCTTGCGCTGGCAGTTGTTGCCGCTGCCGTGTTCTTCTTGATGCGCTCCCGAAATAGCAATGACTCAGCTCCTACGTATGTAGCCCCAGATGCTGCCAGCCAGCATGAGTTTCAAGCTCACGCCCCTGCTGCTGCACCCGTGGTGGAAGATTTCTCCAACAGCTCTGTCGCTGCGGAGACTGCTGAGGAAGCACTTGCAGAAGCGGCTGAGCTTGCAGATCCGGGCATTGAAGGGTTAGGAGCTGACGGGGTATCTCCGACAGATCCTGAGCAAAGCTAGGTTCTTAATGTCGTAGGTGTATTGCATGATGCATCAATGAGAAAATTCAACAACTTAATAACAGGCCAGCTGGCCGAAGAGCAGGCACTAGCAGAGTATGTCAAGCTAGGTTATGTGCCGCTCGAACAGAACTGGCGCTGCAACGAAGGCGAACTA
>JAHDFH010000068.1:2929-3983 GCA_020628305.1 Acidimicrobiales bacterium
CAACGAAACTAGACCTGATTGTGTCGAAACGCAGCCTCATCGTGTTCTGCGAGGTGAAATACCGTTCAACGGATCGACACGGGCTTCCTGTGGTGGCCGTTACAGCCGCTAAACAACGCCGCATCAGAGAGCTAGCGGTGCGCTGGTTGGGGCAATCAAAGGCCCGCTATAGAGATATCCGCTTTGACGTAGCGGCTGTCACTCCAACGTCGCTCGAGCTAATCGAAGATTGTGTTTAGTTAGCGTCTGGTGCTTCGGTTGACCCAACAACCTCGGTGCCAGTGGCGCCGCAGATCGGGTGCAGATTTAGGAACCGCTACCAGGTGACCAACCCCTTGACGGATCTCACCGTTACACCCCGGACAAATGTAAGACTTTGTAGCTTGATAGGGCTGGACAAACCGTGTCTCGGTATCTGGAGCATCGGAGGGGTCTGGAATGAACTTACCCAAGGAAACCCCACAAAACTACGCAGATAGCTATCGCAATCGCTGCGGCGACAAGAAAAAAATCTAGGCGTGATGCCCGATACGGGCGGTTAGGATCAAAACCCATATGCGCAGTATGTCTGGTTTATCAAGGTTTGCAAAGCTATTGACCGCCTTCATTTTGGGTGTGTTGCTATCTGGTTGTGTAGTTGAAGAGTCACCAGCCGTGAGCGACCCTTCAGATGTCGAACTGGTTTTGGGCAGGGAGATCTATGTAAGTAACTGCTCTAGCTGTCATGGGTCAGCCGGCCAAGGGGCAATAGGTACCCAGCTTTCAGGTGGAAGAGTGCTTAGGGCTTATCCAGATGTAGAGGATCAGACTAATCTGATCAACCAGGGTAGGGGCTCGATGCCGGCGTTCCAGGCTAGGTTGTCGGCTGAAGAAATCAATGCGGTTGTGCGCTACACACGGGAAGTGATTGCGTCCCAGCCTTAACTCAAAGCAAACTGTCGTACCCAAGTGATACTCTGACCTTACTCTTGGCGTAGGCCAACTCCATAAATCATAGAGAGCAGTAACGTATGCTTTCATCGGTTACCTCTTCGGTTGTCTACGGCTACCAAGG
>JAHDFH010000068.1:3993-9751 GCA_020628305.1 Acidimicrobiales bacterium
CGTTTCTGTAGAAGTCCATGTCTCTAACGGCCTGCCCGGCTACACAATTGTCGGGCTGCCAGACACTGCCTGTCGCGAAGCTAGAGACAGAGTGCGAGCAGCGATTCTTTCAGCTGGCTTAAAATGGCCACAAAAGAAGGTGACAATAAATCTTGCTCCGTCTTCGCTACGTAAAGTTGGCGGTTCCTTGGACCTTGCAATAGCTCTGGCCTTACTTGCAGCTTCTGGTCAAATACCTCCCGAGTCAGTCCGCAACCTTGGAGCTGTTGGCGAACTTGGGCTCAATGGTGCGATTAAGCCAGTATCTGGTCTTGTCTGTTTGGCAAGCTGCATAGATGAATCAACCCTGATTGTGCCAGCAAGTGGAGCTGCAGAAGCCTCGCTTTGTTTTGATGGCAAATTACTTCAAGCTTCAACCCTTCACGAAGTTGTTTCAGCAATGCTGGGCTTCGAAGCGATGAGTTCGGTCCCTAAGATAACCTCTCAGATCGAGACTCGAGAACTCGGACCCGACATGGCTGATATTGCAGGACAGCAAGTGCCAAGAAAGGCTTTAGAGGTAGCAGCCGCCGGAGGTCATCACCTGCTCATGGTGGGTCCACCTGGAGCTGGTAAAACCATGCTCGCTAAACGCCTGCCTGGTATTTTGCCAGACCTCGACACACAGGACGCTTTGACCGTCTCGCAGATTCATTCAGCGGTTGGGTTGAGACGGTTCAGCGAGGGCTTGATGCAAACTCCTCCGTTTAGATCACCGCATCATGGCGCTTCTATTGTTGGGATTATTGGTGGCGGTAGCGGAGCGATGCGCCCCGGTGAGATAAGTTGCGCCCACGGTGGCGTTCTCTTTCTTGACGAGCTGGGCGAGTACAAGCCAGATCTCCTAGATTCGCTGCGTACACCTCTAGAAGAGGGTGTAGTGCGGGTGACGAGGGCGGCTAACTCAGAAGAATTTCCAGCCTGCTTTACCTTGGTGGCGGCGATGAACCCTTGCCCGTGCGGCAGTGGTGTGAGGGGCGATTCGTGTGTTTGTTCACCAAGAGCTAAACAACGCTATGCCCGCAGGGTCTCGGGCCCTTTGATGGATCGGTTTGATCTGCGAATCGATGTTGAACCTATCGAAGCATCTGACTTATTCACCAATGAGTCGGGAGAAAGCTCAACGGAGATAAAAAGACGAGTAGCTAAAGCTCGCCGCAAAGCTCATCTGCGTGGCTTCAGATCCAATGCAATGATGCGTTCGAAGGATTTAGCAAAGCATTGTCTGTTGTCTGAGGAAGCAAAGAAGATTCTGGTTGAGAGCGTTCGTAGGGGAGAGATCTCGGCTAGAGGGGTAGTAGGGGTTCAGCGAGTAGCGCTAACGCTTAGCGATCTTCTGCAACCAAACCCGTCAATTGGGCAGAGTCAAATCGATGATGTAGCCATTGCAACAGCATTGGGTATGCGTTCGGCGTTGGATTCGATTTTCGAAGGGGTGCACTAGTGAACGATATTGAAGCGTTGCTGGGTCTTTATAATTTGCCAGAGGCCGGCCCGGCAAGGATCAACTGGATACTTAGTCAAGGTAGCTCTCCAGTAGAAGCTGTTGAGTGGTTGCAGGCAGGTAAGTTCTGTCAACCTGAGGCAAGCTGGCCGAAAGGTTTAACCAACAGTTTGCTGAGAAAGTGGCATAGCCGCATTGGCAGGTTTGATTTCAGTGGCGAGATGAGCAGATACTCAAGCGTTGGGATTACCTTGCTAACATCGCAATCCGCACACTGGAAGTTGCATGATGATCCTGATGCCCCCCATTTGTTGTTTGCCAAAGGAAATCTAGACCTGCTGCACAAGGGGGCAATTGCCATTGTGGGCACGCGTCGTTGTACCTCAGTGGGGAAGAGGGTAGCGAAAGACTTTGGTCGGTCAATATCACAAGCTGGTGTAGCGGTAGTTAGTGGTCTAGCATCTGGGGTTGATCGCTACGCTCACGAGGGGGCTTTGCAAGCCAAAGGCGGAGCGATAGCGGTCGTGGGAAGCGGTATTGATATGGCCTATCCCAAAGGCAACGCTGTGCTGTGGGAAACAGTCAGCAATCAAGGTCTGTTGCTGTCTGAGTATCCGCTTGGTGTCGCCCCACGTCAGTGGCATTTCCCGGCACGTAACAGACTTATCGCAGCCCTCAGCGCGGGCGTTGTAGTTGTGGAATCCCATGCTCGAGGTGGGTCGTTGTTAACTGTTGAGCAGGCGCTCATACGTGACAAGCCCGTTATGGCAGTGCCAGGCTCCGTGTTGTCAGCTGCAAGCGAGGGAAGCAATAAACTTTTACTAGATGGTGCTACTCCCGTGCTGAACTATCAGGACGCTTTGGTTGAGGCTCTTGGGTTTTGTCCTCAAACAGCAATAGAGCCGCTCCTAAATGAGTTTCGAGAAGGTTCGCTCCATGCCGAGATCTTGGCAGAGGCCCAAGGGGGTGAAGGCCGTTTGGAAAATGTGCTAGCCAGCGCCGAGGTTGATCTTGCATCGGTCTATCTTGCTGTCAGAGAGCTAGTTGACAAGAATTTGATTCGGCTAGTGGGTTCAAAACTGGAGCTTATGACCGATTAGAACTCATAGTGGTGGCATTGCTTGGTCCATCTGGCCTAAGCTTTGGTTGTGAGTGCTGTTAAAGAGAGATACTTAGATGCTCTGGGGTTTGAGAAATCTCCTCAGGAGAATCAGTTCAAAAATGAACCGAAAGGCCCTCATCGTAACTGGCGTAGTTCCGACGGTATATGGGAACGGAAAGTTTCGGCTATCGATTCTGACCGTTCTACGGATATCAAATCGAGACCGGCGGACCCAGTGGCGAAAACAACAACACAATCTGACATAGATAAGACATGGATCGAATTCAAGAAAAGCGGGCGACAAGGAGAGAGAGATGAGCTCATTGTCTTCTACTCTCCACTAGTTAAGTATGTGGCGAGTCGTATCGCTGCAGGGTTACCTCAGAACGTGGATCACTCAGATCTTGTTTCTTACGGCATGTTCGGCCTCATCGACGCAATTAAGAAGTTCGACCTGGAGCGTGGATTCAAGTTTGAAACCTACGCAATTTCAAGAATCAAAGGTTCAATTCTTGATGAGCTTCGCTCTGTTGATTGGATTCCAAGATCTATCAGGGCTAAAGCCAAGTCTGTTGAGAAGGCTATGGCAAAGCTAGAAGCTAAACTTCATCGCAGTCCTAACGACAACGAGATTGCTGATGAGATGGGCCTTTCAATGGTGCAGCTCAATAATCTTTATGCTCAGATTTCATCACTTGGTATTGTCGCACTAGATGAGATGCTCTCTTTCAACGGATCAGAGAACCTCACCTATGGCGACACTCTTGCAGATAGAAGAGATGAACCAGGCAAGGTTTATGAGAACCTTGAAACTCGTCAAGTTCTCGCATCAGCAATCAACACGATGTCAGAGCGTGAAAGGGTAGTGCTAACGCTGTATTACTACGAAGGTCTCACACTTGCAGATATCGGTGACGTTCTTGGTGTAACAGAATCTAGAGTCTGTCAGATTCACACAAAGGCAGTTCTGCAGCTTCGCTCAAAGATGGCTGCAGAAATCCGTTCAGCTTCTTAAGCTGAAATAAGTCTTCGTCCAGCCAGTAGCGGTGATGGGACTGGATGAGGAGAAACTTTGTAGCCCTCGTATCTCGCAATTACAGCCGAGGCCTCTTGTCGGGTCTCTTCGCTGCAGTAAGGGTATTTCGAGATGGCTTTGAGTAAGCATAGAGGCGTCGACGGATCCCGATCGCTGATTTGTAGTCTGGTATCTAGCGCCTCTACTGCAAGCGAAATCTCAGGGATATCTAGTTCGATAATTCTTGTAGCCATAGTCTCGAGCCAGAACACAGCAGCTGCAGGAGTGAGAGCGGAGCTAATCTGAAGCCATCCTCTGTAATTTCCGCTATTGTACAGCTGTCCTACAACACCAAGAGCATAGGATTCTATCGAAGGGTCTCCCTGGTGTTGGCGGAGAAGATCAGCAAGTGCCGTCCAGTTCTTTGATTGCCTAAGTTTTGCGAGCTCCCCGTGTTTGTCGAATGCAGTCGTCGTTTTTACTGTTGTAGTCATATTTCCGCCTTTTCGTAGATTCTATCAACGGGCTTCAGTCATGCGTTCCAAGGTCTTCATGTTAAGCTTGAAGATAGATAGGTGCAGCGGATAGAGTGGGCGAGTCGATGAATTCAGAGCCTGAACAGTATTTGAGAGCACAGTTTGACGTGCATCTTGAACTTGGCGGTTACAAAGACTTCGTTGTTATTGGTGACATCCTAAAGTCAGCACTCAACTACAGCCGTTTCTTTGAGTTTGTTGGCCAAGATCATGGCAGAACGAATCAATTCATAGAATCCTTTGGTCAAGTTAGCAGTATGGGACTGAGTGAGTACACGGTATGGGGTTCAATGAACGAAATGCTGGTTATGCAAGCGGGCGGTCAGCTTGCTTGGCTTCTTTCAACGGCTGTGAGCCTCGGAGAATGACAGTTTGGTAATGTGGCGTTGGGTTCGGGTTTGGCTCATTGAATGGCAGTTTGTTGGCGCTGAGCCTCAAAGAATGACGCTGCTCAATCAGTAGCACTTCGCTCCAGGCGCTGTTAGGCTTAACTCCGGTTCAGAAAGTCTGTGCTGTGTAAGTTTATGTCTGGTCTAATCCACGGTCTCGTAAGAGCTCGGCCAGGCACCTTAAACCGGAGGAAAAGATGACTGCTGTAGTCACAATGAAACAAATGTTAGAGGCCGGAGTTCACTTCGGTCACCAGACTCGCCGCTGGAATCCAAAGATGAAGCGATTCATCCACGGCGACCACAACGGGGTTTACATAATTGACCTCGAAGAAACACTTCGCAGAATCGAGCAAGCTTACAGCTTTGTTCGAGACACTGTCGCTGAAGGTGGAACCGTACTTTTCGTCGGAACCAAAAAGCAGGCTCAGGAGCCAATCAAGCGTTACGCACAGTCAGTAGGAATGCCATATGTTGATCAGCGTTGGCTTGGCGGCATGATCACCAACTACAAGACCATCTCAAAGCGTGTCTCAAAGCTTGTCGAGTACGAACGTATGCGCAAGGCTGGGGAATTTGAACAGATGCCTAAAAAAGAGGCTCTTCGCTACACCCGTGAGCTTGACAAACTCGAGCGCAACATTGGTGGTATCAAAACCATGGCTAAGTCTCCAAGCGTCGTGTTTGTTCTAGACACAATCAACGAACACATCGCTGTGACTGAAGCACGAAAGCTCAACATTCCGGTTGTTGCTGTTGTTGACACAAACTGTGATCCAGATTTGATCACATACCCAATCCCAGGTAACGATGATGCAATCCGTTCAGCTGAGTTGATGACTCGGGTAATTGCTGAAGCTGTTTCTGAGGGCAAGATGATTTACGCTAAGAAAACTGGAGCCCCAACGGAAGTAGCTTCTGTGGAAAAGACCCCAGAACAGCAAGCTGAGTTTGAGGCTGCGCAAGCGAAGGCTCAAGAAGAAGCGGCTGCTGCGTCAGCTGAGCGTGAAGCGAAAGTAGCTGAAGCAGTTAACGCTGACGATGCTGAAAAGACCGACAACTAAGATTTTCTAGGAGTTGAAATGACTATTACTGCTAAACAAGTTCAAGAGCTGCGCCAAGCAACAGGGGCCGGCATGATGGATGCTAAAAAAGCATTGACAGCTGCTGACGGTGACTTCGATGCTGCTGTGCAGGCTCTTCGTGAAAAAGGCCTTGCCAAGGCTGCTTCTC
>JAHDFH010000069.1 GCA_020628305.1 Acidimicrobiales bacterium
AAAGTGCAGAACGTCCCATGATCATCGCCGGCGGTGGTGTTCAGTACTCGGGTGCCGTTAACGAGTTGCTAGCGTTTGCCGAAACTCACGCTATACCGGTGGTAGAAACCATTGCCGGTCGTGCCAATATGGAAGCAAATCATCCGCTAAACATTGGGCCCATCGGTGTTACAGGTTCAAACAGTGCTAATGCCATTGCGGAAAAAGCTGATGTCATTTTGGCTGTCGGTACCCGCTTACAAGATTTCACCACAGGCTCGTGGACAGCATTTTCTAAAGAGGCCCGTTTTATCTCATTAAACGCAGGGCGTCACGATGCTGGTAAACACCGCTCCTTACCCATCGTAGGCGATGCGAAGTTGAGTTTGCCTCTACTGGCAGACGCTATTCAAGGCTATCAGTGTCCGGATACTTGGACGTCGTTAGCGAAAAGCGAACGGGAACAATGGGACAACTACGTAGCGGTTAATGTCTCTTATGGCAACCGGCCTAATTCGTATGCACAAGCCATTGGTGTGGTTAACGCCAACTGTGACCCTTCGGACCGGGTGGTTGCAGCAGCTGGAGGGTTGCCGGCTGAAGTTACTGCAAATTGGCGTACCTTAAAAGCCGGTACGGTAGATGTTGAATTTGGTTTCTCGTGCATGGGTTATGAAATAGCCGGCGGTTGGGGTGCTCGAATCGCACAATCAGAGAACGAAGCTTCTCAAGACACTATCGTGTTCACTGGTGATGGTTCTTATCTAATGCTCAATTCCGATCTCTACTCCAGTGTGTTAAGCGACAAGAAACTGATTGTGCTGGTGCTGGACAACGGTGGCTTTGCGGTAATCAATAAACTGCAAAACAATACGGGAAATGAGAGCTTTAACAATTTAATCAGTGACAGCCCGACCGTTAAAGACCCATTCGCTGTCGACTTCGAAGCACATGCAAGAGCGTTGGGGGCAACTGCCGAAACGGTTGCTGACGCCGGTGAATTAGTTGGTGCGTTCAAGCGAGCTAAAGCGTCCGAGAAGTCGTACGTTATTGTGATGAAAGTTGACCCCTATAAAGGTTGGACCAATGAGGGGCATACGTGGTGGGAAGTCGGTACACCAGAGGTGTCCGAAAGCGAAAAAGTTCGTCAAGCTCATGCCGATTGGGAATCCAGTCGCTCCAAACAGCGAACAGGCGTTTAGCAGATACTGCCGTTATGAGCCTAGAGCAAGACATAGAAGCAAAGCTACTTGAGTGTTTGAGGCGCAATGCATTTCTCGTGATTGGAAGAGCAGGTATGGATTTGTATCCTGATCCTCCGGGAACCCGAAACGAAGATGCCAAACAGTTTGTTGCGCATTTAGGGGGGTCTTCCGCCAATATCTCTGTTGCCATCGCAAAGCATGGTGGCAAAGCTTCATTGCTTACCTGTGTGTCCGATGATTCAGTGGGAAGATTCTGTTTAAATCAGTTAGCACACTACGGAGTGGATTCAACACATGTACGCTCTATTGCCGGTGAATTTAGAAACTCGCTGGCGGTGTCAGAAAGCCGAGTAGAAGAACACCAAACGGTCATCTACCGAAATGGTGCTGCTGATTTTCAAATGAACGGAGATGATGTCAAAGCCGTCGATTATTCACGCTTTGGTGCGTTGATCACCACCGGAACCGTATTGGCAGCTGAGCCTTCCAGATCTGCCGCATTCGACGCGTTTGAGTTGGCAAGAAGTTTCGGACTTGCATTGATTTTCGATGTCGATTACAGACCTTACAGCTGGCCGTCCGCCGAGGAGGCCGCTGATGTTTATTCCAAAGCCGGGGCTCTGTGCGACATTATCGTCGGTAACAATGTCGAATTTGGGTTTATGGCCGGAGACTACGACAAGGGGTTGGATAAAGCCCGTGAACTTGCCGCAAATAGCGCGGGAATTGTCATTTATAAAATGGGTGAAAAGGGCGCCATCACACTAACAAAGGATAAAGAATTTCAAACCGGTATTTATCCGGCCGAGGCACTTAAGCCCACGGGTGCCGGTGATAGTTTTATGGGCGGCTTAGTCGCCTCCTTGGCAGCAAACTATGGTGTCAAAGAGTCAGTATTAAGAGGATCAGCCTGTGCGTCTATGGTCGTCTCTCGCGTAGGCTGCGCTCCGGCCATGCCCACCAAGGAGGAGCTGGAAACCTTTCTAGCCGAGCATCCTGGTCCCACCACACAATAAAAGGATTCAAACTCATGCATATACCACCGTACGACAATAAAAACGCCCCCATCGTCGATGTTGAAGATAGCCTGGTACCATTGAATTATTTCAATATCGTCAAGCTTGCCAAGGGCGAAGCGTTTGAGTACCAGGTACCCGGATACGAGACTTGCATCGTACCTGCTACTGGCTCTATCGATGTCGAAGTAGAAGGTGTCAGTTATGCGGCGTTGGGTAATCGTGGCGTTGATGTCTGGGATGGCGAACCGGAAGGTGTGTATATCCCTGTTGGTGCCAATGTTGTTTTGTCGTGCGTGTCCGATAACACCGAAGTGTTTATTGCAGGGGCTAAGTACGACAAAGTGCTGGAGCCTTTCGATGTTCGTTCTGACGGGCTTGACCTTGTTCAGTACGGTAGCGACGATACTAAAACGCACCGGAAAATTAAGCATATCTTAGGGCAGAAGCACCACGACAAGGTTGGTCGTTTGCTGGTTAGTGAGTTGTTCACGGTTGGACAAGGTGGATGGTCAGGCTTTCCGTCACATAAACATGACACTAACCGGCTTCCGGATGAAACCCGTCATGACGAAACGTACAATTTCCGGTTCCGCCCCAATCACGGTTCGGGTGTACAAATGCTGCAACGGGTCGATAACGAACCGGGCGATGCCTATCACATTGTTGATGGTTCAACGATTTGTCTGGATAAAGGCTACCACCCCTGTGCAGTATTGCCAGGTTATGAGATGTATTACTTCACCATCTTAGGTGGTCTGACGCAACGATCGCTCGTTCAGTATTTCCAACCCACACATGCTTATCAGATAGAGACTATCCCAGGCATCAAAGACATGATTGCGAAGTTTCAATAATGCCATTAGTGACGCTTTCAGAGGTTCTGCAGCCAGCTCTTAAAAACGGCCATGCAGTTGCAGGTGTCGTCACCCTGGGTTGGGAAGACATGTGCGCTTATGTGGCCGCAGCGGAATCTGAGAATCTTCCTATTATTCTGCAAGCAGGTCCCGGTTGCCGTGCCCATACGCCGCTTCCAGTGCTGGGTAAGATGTTCGTCTATCTGGCAGAGCGGGCGAGCGTACCTGTTGTTGCTCATTTAGATCATGGCTATGAGTTTGAAGAATGTCGTGAAGCCTTAGAGTGCGGGTTTACCTCCATCATGTTCGATGGTTCGCGTAAACCTCTGGACGAAAACATCGATAAAACAGCAGCCATCGCGCAAATGGCGCACCAGCATGGAGTGTCCTGCGAAGGGGAAATCGGCTTCGTCGGTTATGCACAAGGGGAAACATCCTTGGGCACCGATCCGTCAGAAGCCGCACGTTTTGCCGAAGAAACTGAAGTAGATGCCATGGCTATTTCTGTGGGTAATATTCACTTGCAAACGAATGTGGGTGGTCGATTGGATGAAGAACGCATTCGCGCGATTGAATCCGTTACCCAAGTGCCACTGGTTATCCATGGTGGTTCAGGTGTGCCGTCCGATCAGCGCTTATCATTAGCTGCCAACACCGCAATCTGTAAGTACAACATTGGTACAGAGCTTAGACAGGTATTCGGTAGTGCTCTGCGCACAGCGGTAAATAATGATCCAGAGCAGTTCGATAGGGTGGCAATATTGAAACAAACTCAAGAACCGATCATGCAGGCGACGCGGAAAGTGTTGCGCAGCGTCACGCCTAGCTAAAATCTATGTGGAAACGGCAGGTTCATTGAAAAGATAAATCTCCGCGGTGTTGAACACCTGGTACCACCGCTCGATGGAAATTAAGGCTGCTTTAAAAGCTGCAAACGGAAGCTTAATCGATAAACGCTGAACGTAATTATCCCGGCAACCATCTTGCCTATAGCCCGAACACCGGGTGGGTTGAATGTTGAGCTTTCTGAGTACACAAGTGGTATTCCCAAGCGGAGGGAGCGAGCAATATTACTCGCCGTAGCAATAGTTGGGGTTAGTGCCGTAAACATCGGGTTGGTGGCCAGTTGCAGCCCAATTAACCAGTAATTGTGATGATGATAAACGTACAATAAAATCCTAATGGTCCCGCAGCTTCACCTTCAAGGTCCAAAACACAAATGAGAGTGCCTTTTTAGAAAAACATGCCGATTGCTACCGGCACCACATATAAGCTAACGAACAAGCCACTTGAGAGCAGCGGTTGTTGTACTTGGTGCTGTAGTTTTCGCCCCCAAATTTTGCAAAGCTAGCGGGCCGACAGTACCCTATAGTCCATGAGGCCTGCGAAATGCTGCAGGAGTTTTTCGACTAATGACTGCGGCAGTGGCCACTGCGTCGATACCAAAACGAGCCATTTGTGTGGTTGCGTACGCGGTGCCAAAGGGGGTGGCTAAGTTGTTGATGAGCGAAGGCGCCGTGATGTCACTGAGCTGTTTTAAACCAGCGCCGGATTTTGACCAGTCGGGCGACTGCATAAGCTTGTGTCTGCCAGCGATAAAGTAGATAGCCATTCTCCGGAACTAAATGGGTAGCCAAACGCTATTCATCTATGAAAGAACTTTACAAGCAGGAAATCACTGAGCAACAGAGCGCTTGAGACTGCCGCTAAAAAATGTGCGAAAGATTTTTGAGGTTATCACAACATGAAAATCTCAATATCTGGGGATCGTAGCGTTTTATGTCGACATGGACCAAATCGCCTCCCTCCAGGCACAGCGAAGAGCTTGCCATAAAATTACAAGAGGTATGAAAAAGCAGTGCCGGGGCATCAACTCCAAATAGACGTTGAGATCTTAAAGTTTTTCAACATACACGATCGAAAGGTTAGACGCTTTCAATACACTGCGATAGATGACGCTAGGCGGATTAGAGCTCTAAAGGTATACACAAAACATACTCAGGCAAACGCTATAAAGTTTCTGGATTATGTGATCAGCAAGTTTCCATTTCGGATCAATTATATTCAAACGGACAACGGTCACCAATTTCAATCGAGATTTCACCGGCATGCCGAGGACAGTGGGTTGATCCATCGATATTTAAAACCTGCATGCCCTCACTTCAAAAATGGGAAGATCGAACGCAACCATCTAACAGACAAAACAGAGTTTATACCAACTGCTAAAGCATAAAGGTGTCAGGAACCTTATCAAGCAGATCGCCGCGACTGGGAGGATTTCTACAATTTTAGTGGCCCCATGGCGTGCTACACGGTAAACCCCCCTTTGAAATATTGAAGAAAAAGCTGGTGGCTTGACATACTTATTCTGTCAGCGCTAGTGCGAGTTGTCACAAATCAGGGTAGTGTTCTATGCTCACGTTCCCCTACACGACAAAGTGGCGCAAGCATTTGAAAATAGAGTCCAAGCTGGCTATTCGCGCATTGCGGTAGTGCGGTTTCTCCTTTATTATTCATCATCGTATTCTGTGACGGCTCTCATAGAGACCATAGACAAGATGCAGAAATCGCGTTTACTTCATGATGTGTGTTAGTTGGAAACGTGTTTAACATATTCTTAGTAGCGACTTTCCCTTTTAGTCAGCTCGATGTTGATTTACTTTTGACACTTGCTCGCAATCAACCCAATCCCCTTTTTTGTTGGAGTTGATCGCCGCATCGACAAAGAACATTCCATTGACACCATCAACAATATCCGGGTAGTTAACTAAGTTATCGGGCAGTGTTGATCCATGCTGACGAGCGTCTATTGCAATAGCGAATTCAGTATAAAGATTTGCCCATGCATCCGTCAGTGCTTCGGGATGCCCGCGTGGCATTCTCACAAGATGTGTCGCCGGTTCCAACATGCCTGCAGTGTAGCCACGGTCAATCACCTGTGTCGGTGAATCAAGTTTCGTAAAGCTAAGGCTTTCTGGCTTTTCTTGCTGCCAATCGATTGACGCCTTAGTGCCGTGTACTCTGATGCGTAAGCCGCATTGAGTGCCTGCTGCAGCTTGGGACACCATCAATGTGCCAGGGATGGTTTTGTTCAACCGTAACCGCATGAAAGCTGTGTCTTCAAGTTGTTTAGGTGACCCGGTCACAAGGAATTCTGCATTCACCGAGGTGATAGGTTTGTTGCAAACGAAGGATGCCAGTTGGGCTGCGTGAGTGCCGATGTCAGCGACAGTCATACTGTCTCCACTGTACTCACGTTTAAAGCGCCACGGTGCATCTTCACCACTATCAGTGATATTGATTGCCCATTCCTGAAAGTACTCGACATGCACCTGTCGAATCTCACCAATCATTCCGCGGCGAATCATCTCGCGGGCTTGACGAACCATCACGTGAGCAGAGTAGGCGTAGGTGACACCGAATACCACGCCAGCCCGCAACTTTAGTACGAGAAGCTCTCGAGCTTCGTCTACTGTTTTAGTCAATGGTTTATCGCATATGATATTAATACCATGCTCCATAAAGCACTTGGCAACTGAATGATGTAGATGATTGGGCGTAACAATCACCACAGCGTCTATGCCATCGCTTCTCCCAGATTCCTCGCGAGCCATTGTTTGGTAGTCCGAATAGACACGGTTTTCATCGAGCATCCAGTCTTGGCCTGATGTTCTAGCACGCTTCGGATTGGACGATAGTGCACCTGCAACAATGTCCCACCGGTTGGATAGCCGGGCGCCATTGGCATGGGTCTGTCCTATTAGTGCGCCCTGACCACCTCCAACAAAGCCCAACTTTAGGCGGCGAGTGGGCTTGGGGAACGCCGAGTTACCAGTCATAGTATGATTCTGCTATACATTAGATAAATTCAATTGCACAGGTTAACGACTAATGTCGAGGTAACCGATCTCGTGTCCACTCAGTGTAACAGCAGGCACGTTGATGTTTGTTTTCCCGAACAACAAGGTCCGGCATGTCCTCAGCTCAGCTCATTGGTGTGGGTAGCTGTCTACGTGGCCGCTAGCGGTATGTATTCAACTCGTTCAATCGATACGCTTGCTTTAGGTTGTGTTTCGATGTGCAAGAGCGATAAACTTTTGACAACTCACCAAAGCCAATTTATGCAGACTAAAGCAGCCTATGCAACTGGGACCGAACCTTCGTGAAGCTTAACTTCCTCTCCAAATAAAACGCCAGATGTCTGGCTCAGCCTGCTCCCAGTCCGGCGCCAAAATCGGCATTACTTCTTTCATTTTAAGATCTAGACAGGTAAGTTGATCAATGCATTTAAGTGACCCGATGTCATGACCCTTTTCAGAGTTTACCAGAGCTTGCATTGATAGCCCACTACAGCAGTTTTACTAGATGCCAGCATATTAGCTACCGATAAAGACAGTGTTGCTATAATTAGCGTTAAGCCAGTTTTCAATAATCAATTTATATACCTTCCAATAAACAACGCAAAAGACTGTGCGTGTCTTAGTTCCGAAATATGTACTATATTTTCTCCAAAGCGTACAAAAAAATCTCTGGCAACTTACTAATGTCGAAAGAGAAAGACGACGCATCAGGAGTTAAAGGTTACAGAAGAAAAAGAAAAATTGCAACCGGTTGCATAAACAGGTCGATTCAACCCATTTGGGTCATCTAAGCTAGTGCCTAACCTTAGTACGTGTGATAGCTATATTTGCGAGAGTAAAAAAAAACGCCTGCCCACCATGAATTGGATGAGCAATTGAAGCCATCCCCATAGCCGCACAAAGGGCAGGCTGTGCCTGGATTGGTGAAAGCCGGAAACTCAACCTTCTGACTGCAGGCATGCCAAAAGGCTTCGGCACTTTTTACTGCGCTAGCGATCGGGATCGGTATCTGGCTTAAGTGGCACTTAAGCGACGTCCTGAAGCGTTTACTTTCGATAACTACAAAAGCAGGTGACGCTATCGGAGTTTTTCATCAAGCACGATACGGTGAAGGCTGGCTAGAGAGCGATCAATTCTAAGTGAAAAATGTCTCAGTACTCGTCGCCATTGGCATTGATAGCGAAGGCTATGGTAAAAACCTAGCCGCTCAGGAAGGTCACAAAGAGGATAAAAGCGGCTAGTCTGAGTTATTACGCTATTTGACAGAAAGGTGACTGATGGGCGTTAAGCTTAAGCGCCAAATTTTCAGGGTATCGCGCGTTTCTACCTGGCCCTATTTCATATTCCACGGCATGAGCGCATCTAAGGCCTCATCCGCGTACCCGCTGCGGCAATATGCCCGATAACATATTGCAGGCAAGCATACCGCTCAACACCGTTGGCTTTTGCAGTTACAATTAATGTATACACTGCAGTACTGGCCTACGCACCTTCAGGGCTATCGCTATAAATAACCAGCCGCGTCGACCTGCTGCAAAAGGTCTTATCGAGTTCTCAGCCAGCACATTGCTGTTCCGTAGTTGACCATGCTCACAATAACGCACCAGATGATTCCACTGATTAATCAGGTAATTGATCGCCTTACGTGTCAGCGTATCCGGTGCAACTTTAGGTTGTTTTTCATCGAGCCATCGCTTTAGCTTGGCGAGTCGAGGCACCGCAATTTTCTGTCCTTGTTCGAAGCGCTCATCGTCATCAAGCTCCGCCCACTGACGCTCGTACCGATTCAGAGTAAATCGATATGAGACAGTAAAACCATGGCAACACTGGGCTTGCCTTTAACAGGCTTGGGTTAGGTTTTTATGGACTCAACCACTTTGCGTCTGCCATGATCCATGCAGCCCAGATGAGTAAAGCCTTTGGCCGCACACGGTTTGTCATAACCCGAGTTACCATCACTCTGTAAATAGCGCCCTGTAAAATTTTCTAACAACCTTTCGGCCACTGCACTGCCTCGGCTTTTGTCGTAGTGGTATCTGCTATGGGCATGCTCAAAGCTATAGCAAATTAAGCTCATCAAACAGATTCGTATCGCAATACTTCGTGAGGCTTCATTCTTGCAATGTCATACCCTTCAATGAGCCCATTGAGCTGTTAACCATTGATCGTTGTCAGTTAATCATCCGCACTTGGCCAATGAAATTTCTCCTCAGCTAGGCTTTGCTAGTAGAGTATAAATCCGTTGTTTTCCCGTCACAGTATCTTCGACTTGCCGAAAGCGCGATTTATGAAAACATAAAGAATGCCGGAGAACGGATCATGTCCTGGCTCCATTTGCACAATGGCTGACAGTCCCCCATGACCCTTGCGAAAATCAATTGGGTCTCTATACAAGTAGATTGTCGGCAAGCGACTACTGGGGTGAAGGGCATAGCGTACTGTCATAGTCGAAAGATTAGTTTGCTGACAAAATCGACACTGCAATCATTAATACCCTCGATCATAATGCGGTTGGGCAATCGGACCCTCAGACCAGAATCACTCTCATCTGAAGACACAGTCACAGGGACAAAACCTCCCGCGGAAGTATCCGCGACAACATGCCTTGATTTAGAACTCCAGTACACTATCTGATGATACGTCAAAGCATGTTGCTGACAGTAGGCCATCTTGGACAAGCCTGATGTGTGCCATTGATCAACATGGTGTTTCCAAAAGTCCTTGCGGCTAAGCGTTTGCAATCTGGGTATGTCGTTGAGCGAATCGGTGTGCATGGGTAGCGTACGATAAGTTTCGCACTTTTTGAGGCGGTGGCCTCAGGTTGATAAG
>JAHDFH010000070.1 GCA_020628305.1 Acidimicrobiales bacterium
AATTTCGTCCGATGCAGTAAACACGACGCACGGGAAACGTCTTATCTGAACCGAGAATGTTCAATGCGCCTATCGGTGGAACCTGAATCACATGCTTTGACATTTGTATCTATTCCTCGGACCATTCTGGTTCAAGCGGCTTTTTTCAGCAAGAAAAGCTGCATATCAAGATTGATTGTGACTGCACTACTGTATAACTGATTGATAGCCTTTTTATTGGCTGCACTTCCCTACATGAAGGGCCTGATGCTTTAAAGCGTTAAAACACTTCAACAAGAGCAATAGCATCATAAGAAGATTCCGCGACAAGATAGGAATGATGAGCAAGCAGGCGTATGGATTCAGTGCACCCAAAACCCACTAGCAAAAATATGAACAAGACAAACATAGCGAGTGGTGGCAACTAGGTTGAATCACCTAGCTGACAAAGATTTAGAATCTGGTGATTGAAGCAATGCATAATGACAGCCAGCAACATGTACTTTGCCACCAATGACCTAACGTGACCTTCTGATGCCTGAGCGAGGTGAGTCCATCAGGAGCATGATAGGACTTTAAGGATGGACTTTGATTTTCAATTCCCTAGTAATTAATGGTGTTCCATAATGCATGCAGTACCATTCGAATGGAAAGTTATTACTTCTACCGTATAGATAAACCGGCGTTAAAACCTTACCAGAAGTATTAATAAGCATGTTGGTGCCGTTCCCATGCATGACCGTCTGACTCGCTTATCGTTAGGTGGGAATTTGTTTTTGGTCTAAGCATTATGAGCACTATTCGTTAAGCTGCTACTTTTACCATTCTTAAAACCAATTAACTGTGGCACGACTAAGATCGTGATTCAATCCTGCGATGATAGACTTGATGACAGTCAATCTATGATGATCATTGAGCAAATGGTAACCACCCCAAGACAAGCAGACCTCGACTTTGCCGCCGAACTCTTCAAAGCCGCTGACAAAATGCGCGGTGGGCTCGAACCCTCCGAATACAAACACGTGGCGCTGGGACTGATTTTCCTCAAATACATTTCTGAATCATTTCAGACCAAGCACGATCAACTCTCCACGGACGAATACGCTGACCCGCAAGATCCGGAAGAGTACCTCGCGGAGAATGTGTTCTGGGTGCCCGAGAAAGCACGATGGCAGTACATTCAGAATAACGCGCGCTCAGAGAAAATCGGTAGCATCATCGATGAGGCGATGGAGGCAATCGAGGCTGAGCCCACCAACGAAACTCTCAAAGGCGTATTGCCGAAAAACTACGCCCGCCCTACACTCGACAAAACCATGCTCGGTGAGCTGGTCGATCTCTTCTCTAACATCAAGATACACGACAGAACCGATCGAGCACGCGACGTGCTCGGCCGAGTGTACGAATACTTTATCTCTGGCTTTGCCAGCGCTGAAGGCAAACGCGGCGGCGAATTCTTCACGCCACGTTCTGTGGTTCGAACCCTAGTTGAAATGCTCGAACCATATCAGGGCCGCGTCTACGACCCTTGTTGCGGCTCTGGAGGCATGTTTATCCAGTCCGAGAGATTCATCGAGGATCACGGCGGTAACCCACTCAACTTGTCGGTCTACGGACAAGAGATCAACCACACCACCTGGCGGCTCGCCAAGATGAACCTCGCCGTCCACGGTATTGATGCAGCCATCGAATGGGATAGCGCTGGCAGTTTTCACAAAGATGCACACCCAACGCTCAAAGCCGACTACATACTCGCCAATCCACCCTTTAACATCTCCGACTGGGGCGGCGAACGGCTCACTGAGGATGACCGCTGGCAATACGGCATTCCTCCCAGAGGTAACGCCAATTTCGCCTGGATTCAGCACATCATCCATCACCTTGCGCCGCGTGGTCATGCAGGTGTGGTGTTGGCCAATGGCTCAATGTCGTCACAAACTAGTGGTGAAGGTGAAATCAGAAAACGCCTGATTGAAGAAGATCGTGTCGATTGCATGGTCGCCCTACCTGGGCAGCTATTTTACTCCACTCAAATTCCCGTTTGTCTTTGGATATTGAGTCGCGATAAGAGTGCAAACGGTTTAAGAGACCGGCGCGGCGAAGTGTTATTCATCGATGCGCGCAAGATTGGGCATATGGTGGACCGTGTACGGCGAGAGTTTTCAGATGAAGATATTGAGAAGATTGCAGGAACTTACTGGCGATGGCGAGCTAAGCCTGAAACGTTGGAAGAGAAGGGCTTGCAGGCATATGCCGACGAGGCAGGTTTTAACAAATCTGAGAGGCTAGAGATCATTCGAAAGTTTGACCATGTATTGACCCCAGGGAAGTATGTTGGAGCTGCTAAGGATGAAGGGGATGGGGTGCCTTTTGAGCAGAAATTCAGTGGCCTGAAGACGACTTTGGACAATCAGTTCGAGAATGCCAAACAGCTTGAAGCACTCGTGCAGCAACAACTTGGAATGATAGGCGAATGACTTACCAGTTCTCAGCCATTCAAGATTTAGCTGCAAACCGAAAAAGCGCGCTGGCCACCGGTCCATTTGGTTCGTCGATCGGAAGCAAGACGTTTCAAAATCAGGGTGTCCCTGTAATCCGTGGCTCTAATTTAAGTGAAGCTGTAGAGTTACGACTGAACGATGACGGGCTTGTATTCATCGATGCAAGCCTTGCAGAGAAGTTTTCACGCTCGAAAGCCGTCCGTGGTGATCTGATCTTTACCTGCTGGGGAACGGTTAACCAGGTGGGATTAATCGACGAGCGCTCTGAGTATGATGCATATATAGTCAGCAACAAGCAGATGAAGCTATCCGCAGATCCCGAGAAAGCCGACCCGCTGTATTTATACTACTACTTTTCATCGCCTCTTGGTCAACAGGCTATCGCGGATAACACAATCGGTAGCTCCGTCCCGGGGTTCAATCTGACTGCACTTAGGAGCATTCGGGTTCCTAGCCCTCCATTGAAGGTGCAGATTGGAATTTCCCAGTTTCTCGGATCACTAGACGATAAAATCGAACTAAACCGCCGAATGAATCAGACGCTTGAAGAAATGGCACGGGCGTTGTTCAGGGATTGGTTCGTCGATTTCGGCCCCACCCGCCGCCAGATGGAAGGCGCAACCGACCCCACTGCCATAATGGGCCACGCTTTCCCCTCCGACAAAGCGGCCACTCTTGCAACGCTGTTTCCTGTGAAATTGGGCGAGGGTGAGCTGCCAGAGGGGTGGGCAGTTCAGACGCTTGCAGATCGCTACAAGATCACAATTGGCAGAACTCCACCAAGAAAAGAGAAATGGCATTTCCGTAACGACGGCCATGGTGTTCCATGGCTTTCAATTAGAGATCTGGGCAACTGTGAAACATTCGCATTCGACACTGCGGAAACACTCGAAGAGAACTCGGTTGCCTCCTGCCGAGTGCCAGTCATAGGTGCAGGAACGGTTATGGTAAGTTTCAAGCTCACCGTAGGTAGAGTAGCAATAGCGGCTAAAGATATGGCCACAAACGAAGCCATAGCCCACTTAAACACGACCGACAAATCCGCTCCAACCGAGTACACCTACTCTTGGATGAAAGAGTTTGATTACGGAACACTAGGAAGCACTTCGTCGATAGCCAACGCGGTCAATTCAAAGACAATTCGCTCCATGCCTATCTTGAGCTCTGGGATAGCACTCGAAGCTAAATATTCTGAAGTTGTGAAATATTTATTTGCCAAAATAAAGGCAAACACCGAAGAAAACCAAACTTTAGCCGAGCTGCGGGACCTTCTCTTACCCAAACTAATATCCGGTCAAATCCGTCTTAAAAATGTGGAGAACATGGTTTGATCGATTATTTTGAGCCCCGTTTTCACGATTATCTCGATGAAGTTTCTCCCGTGATTTGGGGTGGTGCACAATACTCAAGTGGCCAGGCCTTCAAAGATCATGCACCTAAAGACTACCAGTCAAATTTGACGATTTGGCTACAAGAACAACAGGAGGAAGCAAGGGCTAGAGTCAGCGACATGCTAGCTAATTGTGGCTGTCTCCCGAGATTTAATCGACTCGCAGAGCGCCATATAGAACATCAAATTCTGCCGTTTGTAGGCGCAGGTATGTCCAAGCCCAGCGGGTTTCCCATGTGGGGTACTTTTTTAATAGAGCTTGCTCGTAACGACGCGCTCGTCCTGACTAGAGTGAAACAGGCTATCGCGCAAGGGAAGTTTACAGATGCGGCCCAAATAATTGCAGATGACTTTGACGAGAACATGTTGGCAGAACAGATCGAAAACTACTTTGCAAGTAATGTTTTCACGCCTCAAGGGCCAGTAAGGCTAATACCAGAGCTTTTCAGGCTCGGGTGTGTCACCACTAATTTCGACCATGTTCTAGAAAAGGTTTACGAGGACAGCAAAGAACCCTTTCAAGCAGTATTCTCGGGAGTTAATATTATTGACGCACCCAGAGAGGCTGCGAGCGGAAGCAATGTACTGTTCAAAGTTCACGGCTCAGCAACATCTAGGGTTGGGCGCGTACTGACGACGGACGAGTACAACGGCGCCTACGGTAATCAAAAAACAGTTCCAGGCACTCTCAATTATCTAATCAGTAATCGCAGTCTGCTATTCCTGGGCTGCAGCCTTACGACAGATCGCACTATCACCGCTTTGCAAGAAATAAAAGCAATGAATGGCGCAGCTGGCTTGAGACATTACGCGTTCCTAGCTGATCCCGGCCAGACTAATAGAACTGCAATACATCAAGAGCTTCAACAAGCAGAAATTCACCCGATTTGGTACCCAGTTCATGATCACGAAACAGATCATGATTCATGGCTTGAAGACCTTCTGTTTGCCTTGGACGGGGGGCCACTATGAGCATCAACGAAGACGTCGTCGAACAAGCTGTTCTCGGTATATTAGAGTCCCTAGGCTGGCGGTACGAAGAACCGCTCTCCATCGCACCTGATGGCACTAACAAACAACGAATATCCAATATCGAGGTTGTTTTAAACCGACTGCTGAATGAGGCAGCGTTTCGGTTAAATCCTGAGATCCCAAACGAGACTCTGCAGTCTGCTCTCAAACAGGTCCAGATCTCCGAAACACCATCACTCATCGAAGAAAACCGACGCATACATAATTTGTTAGTCGGAGGCATTGATGTGGAGTATCGCCGCTCAGATGGTTCGATTAAAGGGGATAAAGTCTGGTTGATCGACTTTGACAACCCTGTGAACAATGATCTGATGGTGACGAATCAGTTCACCGTAGTTGAGGGAGGTCATAACCGCCGCCCAGATATTGTTGCGTTTGTGAATGGCTTACCGCTGGTGGTAATCGAACTTAAGAATGCGGCCAGCGAGAACACGACAATTAAAGATGCATTTAACCAGTTGCAAACCTATAAAAGTCAGATTCCTTCACTTTTTCGCACCAATGCCGCGTTAATCACATCCGATGGTTTATTTGCGCGTGTGGGCTCACTTAGTGCCCAGGAGGATCGGTTCATGCCGTGGCGTACCGTCACAGGCGCTCAAGATGATTTCACTCCCGCAGGCCCGAAGGAAATGCTAACTCTCATAAAAGGCACGATGCAGCCGGACACTCTGTTGCAGTTGGTGCGCGACTTCACGGTGTTTAGCGATAAGGGTGATGGGGTTTTTAAAGTGATCGCTGGATACCACCAGTTTCACGGTGCTCGCAAAGCTCTCGCTAGTGCTGTGGATGCCGTCAGCGAACAGGGTGATCGTAAAGTCGGGGTGATTTGGCACACCCAGGGCTCTGGCAAGAGCTTTTTAATGGCGTTTTTTGCAGGCCTTCTGGTACGTGCGCCGGAGTTGCAAAACCCAACCATCCTGGTGATCACCGACCGGAACGATCTTGACGATCAACTCTACACCACCTTCTCACTATGCAAGGATTTGATCAGGCAAACCCCAGAGCAGATCGATAGCCGCGACGATCTAAGGCAGAAACTCGATCGTCAGTCGGGTGGTGTGATTTTTTCAACACTTCAGAAGTTCTCACCTATGGCCGGCGAGGAACGCTTTCCGATGCTCTCTGATCGCAAGAATATAATTGTAATTGCCGACGAAGCCCATCGCAGCCAATATGGCTTTGATGCTAAGTTGGACCGCTCCTCAGGTGTTGTGAAGTACGGCTACGCACACTACTTGCGACAGGCGCTGCCGAATGCTTCCTTTGCAGGCTTTACCGGTACACCGATTGAAGCCTCTGATGTGAACACACCCGCCGTGTTTGGCGAGTATGTCGATATCTATGACATCAGCCGTGCAGTAGAAGACAGAGCGACTGTACCTATCTATTACGAAAGCCGCCTTGCACGGGTTGAGCTTGAAAAGAACAAACTGCCTGAGATCGATGCGGCGGTGGATGCACTATTCGACGATGAGAATGTATCAGAGCAAGAAAAAGCTAAGTCGAGCTGGAGCAGTGTTGAGCGACTAGTCGGTGCGCCACCACGACTCGAAAATGTCGCAGAGGACATCGTCACACACTTTGAGTCGCGACAGGAGGCGATGCAAGGTAAGGGGATGATTGTGTGCATGAGCCGTGCGATTTGTGTCGAGCTGTACAACCTCATCGTTGCACTGCGTCCGGATTGGCACTCTGAAGATGATAAAACCGGTGCAGTCAAAGTCGTGATGACAGGCTCAGCATCCGATCCGCTCGATTGGCAAACTCATATCGGTAGTAAAGCACGGCGCGATCTACTCGCAAAGCGGGCACGAGATGCAAACGATCCATTGAAGCTTGTGATTGTTCGCGATATGTGGCTTACCGGCTTTGATGCTCCCAGCATGCACACCATGTATATCGATAAGCCCATGCGTGGGCACGGGCTCATGCAGGCCATTGCTCGGGTCAACAGGGTATCTAAAGACAAGCCGGGAGGGCTCGTCGTGGATTACATTGGTATTGGGCAAAACCTGAAAATCGCTCTGCAGAACTACACCGCAACTGACCGCGATCAAACCGGTATCGACAAAGAAGAAGCCGTCGCCACACTTCAAGAATTACTCGAACGTTGCCGGGCCTTTTTTTCAGGTTTCAACTACCAATCAGGAATTGATGGCGACCCAAATGCACGATTACAGGCACTGGCTGGCGCTATCGAGTGGGTTTTGGAAAAACAAAAGTTGCGTGCTGACGCTCTCGACACTGAGAAGGCAAAAAAGTCTGCATTGAACGAATACGCAGACCTTGTGGCAAACCTTACCAAAGCCTTCGCCCTCGCATCTGCCAACGAGTATGCACAAAAGGTTAAGGAAGAAGTTGGCTTTTATCAGTGGGTTCGTGCTGCTATGGCTAAAACATCAACGAAGACAGGCCTTAGTAAGCGTGGTAAAGAGTTCGCTGTGGGACAACTGATCGCGGATGCCATTGCCGATGCCAGCATTATTGACGTACTAGCCGCAGCAGGATTAAAGACACCTGAAATCTCGGTATTATCAGAGGAATTTCTGGCTGAGATTCAGTCAATGGAGCACAAGAATCTTGCATTGGAAGCGCTGCGCAAACTTCTCGCTGGCGAGATCAGGGCAAGACAGCAGCGCAACGTTGTAGAAGCGAAAGCCTTCTCAGAGCGCCTCGAAGCCGCAGTGGCTCGTTATCATGCCAATGCCATCACCAGCATTGAGATGATTCAAGAACTGATTGAAATGGCAAAAGACCTCAAAGAATCAGTTCATCGCGGCGAGGACCTGGGACTGGGCGAGGAAGAATTGGCGTTCTATGATGCTTTATCACAAAATCAAAGCGCTATTGACCTACTAGGCAACGAGGAGCTACGCAAAATCGCTCATGTACTCGTAGAGCAGCTACAGAAGAACGTCACCGTTGACTGGCACCTCAAAGAAAGTGCTCGTGCTAAGCTTCGAGTACTAGTTCGGCGGATTCTAAAAAAATATGGCTACCCACCAGACCTAGCACCAGTCGCTATAAACACAGTGCTTAGCCAAGCCGAGACACTTCTCAAATGGCAAGCCTCGTAATGCTTCAAGTGTTAAATATTTGGATCGAACAAATTCGGACGACTCTTAATCCGTTCAACATTGACCTCAAAAAAAGGCTAATGCTCTTTCATTGCACAGTATAACGCCACGCATTCCAAGAGCATCAACACGCAATGCTGAGAGGTTGGCCTTGACGTCGCTAGTGTAACTAACTCCCTTGATTCGTTTGACCTGCCTGGATACTTTTATGTGTTCCTAGCACAAGACAGCAATCAGTGATGAGTCTTCTCGAAAACATCTATTTGAAAATACCCTGAAGTGATGGGTCTTAATCAGCACTTCTTTGCAAGCAGGAAGGGCTACGCCACGACTTTTGTCAACACGGGTAAACACTACGTATTTGATGTGCAGCTCGGGCGCTCTGAAGCCAGCTTACGCAACTATTTAAAAGCTTTGCCTCATCATGAGAATTTCAGGTTGATGGCAACGGATCTATCTGAAACATTCCGCGGCATTGCCCGTCGTTACTTCCCAAACTCCACGATCGTGGCAGCTCGTTTTAATGTGGTGCGATTCATCAATCACCACTTTCTTAACGCCTGGAGACCGCAAGATCCAGACGGCCTAAAGAACCGCGGATTGGTGAGCTTCATGCGCAGACTCAAATGACGCTTGAAGGAAGAACAGCGTGAGAAGTTAGGCCGATACCTCGACGAATACCTAGGATTAAAAGCCCTGTGCGAAGCCAAGCAAAAGCTTATGCATTACGTGCTGCTCATGATGCTCACCGAGACGCAAATGGCAAACAAAATACCAGGGTTCGCAAAACTCATCCAACAGCTACACAAGAGCCCCTTATGCACACTGGCCAAGATATTTCACAGCTTGATTCCGCCCATTGTTGCAATGTGGCGATTCACCGAAAGCAATGGGATAACCTACGGGTTCCACACCAAGATGGAGACGATGAGTAGACGGGCGTTGGGGTTTAGGAACTTCGAGAACTACCGAGCACGAGTCATGGCCCACTGTAGGCAGAGCCTCTCAAACAAACAGCACCGGCGTCTCCCGCTTGAAATGACCAGTAGCCGATGCATCACCCAGTAAGCGGCGAGCTTCGGCGTGGCCAGAAAATACGGCCGCCTGAATGATGCCTGGAGCAAGGCAATCGCCGACACCACTAACACGACACTTCGAATCGTCGAGTACATCCTCACGCGCCTCGTCTAGCGCGAGGAGTTCGTTCAGCAAGGCATCGTCGGGCTGACGAGCACCGACGACGATCAAAGCCTCACCCTCAATTGGCGGAAGCTCTTGACCTGAATCTGATCGAACAACACGCAACGCAGAATCTGCCCATGCTTGAGCGGTTGTGTTGGGGTGCATATGCACGCCAAGCTCAACAAGTTCTGACA
>JAHDFH010000071.1 GCA_020628305.1 Acidimicrobiales bacterium
AAACCTTTGCTGTATTAGCCTGTTCGAATCAGTGGGTAATGTTACTACACAAAAATTTCAATTACCAAACCACCTTGCTAACAACCAACACGCAAGTGATTGTAAAAAATAGGATTCAGTGTGTAATAAGAACTCACAACTACTAGAAAAACCGCTAGTTTTCTTGTTTCCAATTCACTAGCGCTACGACAAACGCATACCTTTGTTCAACAGGCACAACATAAATCTGGAGCGGTTCTGGAAAACTCTTGAATGCCGACCCCATCACTCCCACCAGAGCGAGGCAAGGATTGACTTTAAGATCCAGACTTGAGCTCGAAAGTGTTAGCCAACGCCGGGGGATAGTGATAAGTTCGATCGGGTATTGCACGATTTTAATAATTGCAATCCAAACCTTTAAGCCAATCCATTCGCTCTCTAGGCTGGCCCGATACTCATGGAAATGATAGAGCTAACCCCACTAGACACAACGTGGGTTCTCATCTGTGCATTTCTCGTGATGTTGATGCAGGCCGGATTTTGCTTGTTTGAAGCCGGTCTTGTCCGCTCCAAAAACAGCATTAATGTCGCTTTCAAAAACCTATCGGACTTTTTGATTACGTCCTTGGTTTATTGGGCGGTGGGCTACGGCGTCATGTACGGAAGCAGTATTCTGGGCCTTTTCGGCGGATCCAAGTTTCTGTTTTCACCCATTGGGGATGAAGGCGCATGGTTTTTATTCCAACTTATGTTTTGTGGAGCAGCGGCAACCATCGTGGGTGGAGCCCTGGCGGAACGCACAGCCTACAGCGCCTATCTCGGTATCAGCCTAGCCATAGGGGTTGTGCTCTATCCGATTCCTGGGCATTGGATTTGGTCTGGCGACGATAACGGATGGCTGGCCAGCATGGGCTTCATAGACTTTGCCGGCGGCACCGCGGTTCATTTGGTCGGCGGCGCCTTGGCGTTGGCCGGTGTCTGGGTTGTTGGTCCTCGCGTGGGTCGGTTTCCTGATCCTGATATTCCCGGGCACGATCCAAAGCCAATCAACGCCAGCAGCTACCCGTTGGCAACCGTGGGTGTCATGCTGCTGTGGTTCGGTTGGTTCGGTTTCAACGCTGGCAGCCTTAATGGCTATAACGAGGACCTCACACGAGTTTCAGTCAACACCGTGCTGGCGGCGGGTGCTGGCGGAGCGTCAATGATTTTTTGGTGTTTGTACCGCGAGGGTAAACCGGAAATGAGAGCCGTTTTGAACGGTACGCTCGCCGGGTTAGTGGGTGTTACCGCCGGTGCCAACTTATTTTCGGCAGCCGATGCAGTCATAGCTGGTCTATGTGGCGCGGCCATCATGCGTTTGTCTTGTTATTGGTTGGAGAACAAACGGATTGATGACGTGGTTAGTGCTTTCCCCGTCCACGCTACTGCTGGCGCGGTTGGCACGCTCTTGGTCGCTCTGCTTGGCGATCAATCCCAGTTTCCGCTCGGCCACAGCATCATGCAGCAATTCGGTATTCAGTTGTTAGGGGTTTGCAGTGTTCTGGCGTGGTGTCTGATAGTCGGTTATGCGCTGTTTCGACTGCTTAATTCAGTGCAACCCATGCGGGTGTCCGAGGCCGATGAATTGCAAGGCTTGAATTTTTCAGAGCACGGCGCGTCCACCGAGGTTTACGACTTGCTGGACAACATGATGGAGCAGCGCAGAAGTGGCAACTTTATAGGGTCCGTTGCTGTCGAGCCTCATACCGAGGTAGGTCAGATAGCCGAGGAGTACAACAAGGTTCTAGACCGAATTCGTCTCGAAATTCAAACTCGAGAGGAGGCATACGTTCAGCTAAAAGAGGCCTCGCATTTTCAGTACATTTTTGATAATTCGAACGAAGGCATTATCCAATTTACGCTTGATGGAGAAGTCGACAAAGCTAACGCCTCCGCGGCAAAGGTTTTGGGTTATGCCTCTGTAGCGCGTTTAAAAACATCCATCGGGCCGTTCATGAAGTTTCTACCCGTGTTGGATACAACAAATTATGAGCGGTTGATGCAAACCTTACGGCAACGTGGCCAAGTGCTGGATGAGGAGATTTCGTTTACGCGAGAAATAGATGGAGATATTGGTACCGCCTCTGTAACCATTCGCAGCATCAGTGGAACCGAGGAACAGGCGCCCTGCTTTTTAGCCTCATTCGTGGACATCGCCGCCCGCCTTGAAAACGAACAGCTGAAATCCGCCAAAACCGAAGCAGATGCATCGAATCAGGCAAAAAGTCAGTTTCTGGCTCATATGAGCCACGAACTGCGCACACCACTGAACGCCATTATCGGATACAGCGAACTGTTACAGGACGAGGTAAGCGAAGATGGCAACGAAGACTACCTTCCGGATCTACTCAAAATTTCTGATGCAGGTAAGCATCTACTCAAATTAATCAACGATATTCTGGATTTATCCAAGGTAGAAGCAGGCAAAATGTCAGCTCACATTGAAGTCTTTGAACTTGATGAGGTGGTAGAGCAAGTTCGATCGATTATCTTCCCTGCCTTGCAGCAAAACGGAAACACGCTCACCGTTAACACACCTGATGAACTAGGCACCATGCGCTCTGATCAGACCAAATTGCGTCAGAACCTATTCAATTTAATGAGTAATGCGGCTAAATTTACTCACGATGGAACAATCACTTTATCCATA
This sequence comes from Acidimicrobiales bacterium, assembly GCA_020628305.1. Taxonomy (GTDB): domain Bacteria; phylum Actinomycetota; class Acidimicrobiia; order Acidimicrobiales; family SZUA-35; genus JAHDDW01. Next base: position 2,669 of record JAHDFH010000071.1, read on the forward strand.
GAAAAACGTGAAATAAATGGTACCGATTGCTTTGTATTCACGGTGAGTGACACGGGTATCGGCATGACACCGGAGCAGATGGAAGGTTTGTTTGAGGCGTTTTCTCAAGCGGATTCGTCCATCAGCCAGGATTATGGTGGCACCGGACTTGGCCTCGCAATAACCAAGCATTTCTGCGAATTGCTGGGCGGCGGCATTGAGGTAGCAAGCGAACCTGGAGCAGGCACCACATTCACAATGACGCTACCGGTTTTTCACTCAAAAGAAGAGCTATCGGAAGCGTCGATATTACCTGTTGAAACCGGCGCCACCAAAACCCTTCTTATAATCGATGACGATCAGGCGATTCATGATTCACTGAGTGAAGCGTTTGAAGCCGAAGGCTATGAAGTAAGGAGTGCGTTCGGGGGGAAGCAAGGCTTGCGTTTCGCACGCCAATATCTACCCGATATCATTACACTGGATTTGGTTTTACCTGACCTGGATGGATGGTCGGTGTTGAACACATTAAAATCGGAACCGGAATTGAAACACATTCCTGTGGTGCTAATGTCCATGCTCAAAGACAGTAACTTAGGCGAGGCACTCGGTGCCGTGGATTTTTTGACCAAACCCTTCGACCAAAGCAACGTTCTAAACAAGATAAAGAGCCTGAAATCCCCCAGCTTAAGCTCCGATGTTCTGATCGTTGATGATGATCCCGGCAATCGTACGATGCTAAAAAGAACTTTAGCCGGCACCGGGCTTGCGATGCGAGAAGCCAGCAACGGTAAAGAGGCCATTGAAAAGATAAAAGAAAATATTCCATCGGTGGTGTTGCTGGATATTTTGATGCCCGAAATGGACGGATTCGAATTTATTGACAAGCTGAACAAAGAGCCCGAATGGAGCGATGTCAAGGTCATTATTATATCGGCCAATGATTTCAGCCAGTCTGATATCTATTGGCTCAATAAACGCGCTGACGATATTTTGCAAAAAGGTTCGTACGACAGGCAACAATTGGTAGACTCGGTGAAGAACGCTATTGATAGATCGGATGCTGTGTCTAAGAATTACGATAACTTCAAGGATAAATCTTGACGTTTAATCGGAATGGGCAGGTCTGAATCGCGAAAGCTGGTTGCGTCAACGTTCGACGCACACAATGACCATTAACGGATTGAGGATGGAAACCTAGTGACTAAAGTTCTGCTTGTCGAAGACAACGAAATGAACCGAGATATGTTGTCGCGCCGTTTAACTCGCAAAGGCTTTGACGTTATCGTTGCGATCGACGGACAGAGCGGTATTGACCTGGCTAAATCGGATCAGCCCGAAGTCATTTTAATGGACATGAGTCTGCCAGTTATAGATGGATGGGAAGCAACACGGGTTTTAAAGGCCGACACGTCCACCAAGCACATTCCTATCATTGCTCTAACAGCACACGCGATGTCCAGTGATAGAGATAAGGCACTGGCTGCGGGGTGTGACGACTACGATACAAAACCAGTAGAACTACCGCGATTGTTAGAAAAAATGCAAACACTACTGACAGCCGAATCATCCTGAATCTATCCAGCCTGCGATGCCTGACGGTTTTTTACAAACAGACGATTATCTGTAACCAACGCTGCGTCCATATCTCCGTGTTCTGTTAATGTCACATAAAAACACTTCGAACCACGACACATTAGCGCAGAAATTGGATGCCATTCGCGCAGAGCTTCTGCCTTTTGCCGAAGACATGTGCAGTTTGGGTTCCCAGCTAAAACAGCAATTCAAATCCGAACAATTCATCGATGTTCACGACGACACAACAGCAATAGCTACCGCCCTGGCCAACCTCAGAAATCAAGTGAAAGGATTGAACCTGGAGCTTATCCAGGGCGCATCGGATCAGGCACACGAAACACACATTTCACAAAGCAGATTACGCCACGATTTGCGCACACCGTTAAATGCGGTAAAGGGTTACAGCGAGATGCTGCTGGAAAGTCTGGGGCAGCATGGCGAATCGGTATCACATAGCCTGTTGTTGGATTTATTGTCAAAAACCAATACGGTGCTTGAAACGATCAGTACGTCGGTGGTTTTCCCAGAGCTTGAATCCGATGAGGTTGTAAAAACCCACGAACATTCCGAGATGAGTAGTGTTGCCGTACTCGGGAAAATTCTGGTTGTTGACGATGACAAAAGTAATTTAACGGTGCTCTCCCGACTCCTCGAGCAACAAGGTCATGAAGTCAAATGTGCTAACAGCGGCCCCGAAGCACTGCTTGCCATACGCTCCGGCGATTTCGATTTAGTGCTGCTCGACATGCTGATGCCAGGTATGAACGGATACGAAGTGCTTTCAATCATAAAAAACGACAGTGACATAGCGCATCTTCCAGTGATTGTTATATCCGCGCTGGACGAAATGGAAGGCGTTATTAACTGCATTGAAGCTGGTGCAGACGACTATTTACCCAAACCGTTTAACCCGACCTTACTTCAAGCGCGCATCGGTACGGGGATTGAAAGAAAACGACTGAGGGACGAATCAACGGCATTGATGGAACGTATGGAAACTGAGTTGCAAGAAGCGCGCAGAGCACAGCTCAATTTGGTTCCACACGATTTTCCAAGTGTGTCAAACGCGCAGCCAATCGCCGTGCACGCTCACGTGCAACCCGCACGAGAAGTGGGTGGTGATTTCTACGATTTTTTTTATGTCGGTGAAAACCACCTGTGGTTTTTAGTTGCTGACGTATCTGATAAAGGCGTTGCCGCGGGTATGTTTATGGCTCGTGCCAGTTCGTTGGTTCGCCTAATACCCATGCAATATTTTAAACAGTTCGGCCGGATGTTGATGCCACATGAGGTTCTTAATGACATCAACAACGAACTGTGTCAGTTCAATCCAGAGATGGCTTTCATTACTTTATTGTCGGGCAGAATCCACATCCAAACGGGCGACGTTCTAATCGCTAACGCAGGTCATTCAGCAGCACTCGAATATTCAGCCAATGTGCCGGTTCATAGTCTTGAAACATGGCGCGGACATCCGCTTGGCATAAAACCCGATTCAGAATACCGAAGTATGCAGACGACCCTTCACCCAAATCACGGTTTGTTTCTTTACACCGACGGTGTGACCGATGCGTTGAGCAATGAAGAGGAATATTTTTCAGACGATCGTTTGTTTGAATCACTGCAAAGGTTAAAAAAACACTCTCCTGCTCTCGTGGTTCAAACCGTAAAAGAAGCGTTGAGGGTATTTACCAGAGATGCTGAGCAATTCGATGACATCACACTGCTGGCTATTCAACGGACACAACATACGGCCATAACGGTAAAAGAAGTTTTGTTGCCGAATACGCTTGAAGCCTGCAGGGTAGCTCGTCAAGAATTAATTGGGTTGCAAGCGGCACATGGTTTCTCCGATACCGTGTGTGAGGACATGTGTTTGTGTGCAGATGAAATCATTAGCAATAACGCGAATTTTGGATACAGCGACCAACGCGAACATGAAAATCTGCTGCGCCTGAGTGTTGACTCAACACAAGTGGTGCTCGAATTTATTGATGACGGCTCGTTCTTCGACCCGCAGTCAGCGCCCATCATTCAACCTCAGCATGATCTGGCTACAGCTAAAGCCGGCGGGCTCGGCATAAAATTCGTCCGTCATCTCACCGACGAATTGCACTACAAACGAGTGGATGGCAAAAACCACACGGTGCTAGTCAAACACCTAAAGCACGAAGCATAACTGCTTGCTAATCGCACTAAAAAAGTGCAAAAAAAGCCCAGCAAACGATATTGGAAGATAAATCCCCCCTATAGCATGATTCTCTTACCCAAAGCTGTTGCGCGAGTGTTCTAATGGTGCGTGATGTATTAGACGCAGAATATTTACTAATGCAGTAAGAGTAAGTTGGGGAGTCTGAGTTACAGATGGTTCAAGAAATGGGTTTGCAGGAGCTGGCGTTCAAACGTGCTACGGTTCTGCAAGTAAAAGGCAACATCAACAGTAACAACGCTCCACAGTTTTCGGTTCGCATGAATTCGCTTATCGAAAGCGGATGCCCTCATCTGATCGTTGACCTCACATCACTGAGTTTCATGACCAGTGCAGGCTTCAGAGCGTTGTTAATCGCAGGCCGATCAGCAACCGAAGCGCAATGCGCATTTTCCCTTTGCGGGCTCAACGAAAGAGTCCGACAATTGTTTGAATTAGGGGGATTTCTGGACCTCTTTCCCATACACGCTAACCAACAAGACGCCTTGATCGAAGCTACGAAATAGTGCCTCTTGATAAAGCTCTCCCGGTACCAGGTAATTAAGGACACCCCATGGATTCGATTGCCAGCGTAATCGGCGGACTGGGTCTGTTTTTTGTGGGTGTATGGTTTTTAACGGAAAACCTTAAAAGCCTTGCCGGCCGACGATTCCGACGATCGGTTGTGCGTTTAACCAAAAACTCCATGCCCGGTTACGGACTGGGAGCCGTTTTAGGGGCGGTGGCCCAAAGTATGGCAGTCACAATATTCGTATTAGTGAGTCTCTTGTCAGCCGGACTGATCACTGTTCGCTCCGCTATGCCTATTTTAGTGGGTGCAAATTTTGGCACTTCTATTCTGGTTTTCTTAACCACACTCGACTTGCACATCGCCGTTCTCTGCCTGGTTGGGATATCCGGCATCCTGCTGGTCAGCGACCGCTTTTCCAAATTCCAGCACCAAGTGGGTGCTGTATTCGGTTTCAGCCTGTTATTCATCGGTATCGGTATGCTTCGCTCCGGTGCCTTATTGATAGTGGAGCAGCCCTGGGCAGCCGAACTGCTGCAGAATTTTCAAGACTCCTACCTCCTCACCTTTGTTCTTGGGGCGTTAATCACACTTGTTGCTCAATCAGCTGCTGCCACGAGCATTCTTGCCATCACCATGGCCGGCGTGGGTGTGTTTGGGGTCGAACAAACGATCATGGCTATTTACGGAGCAAATCTTGGCTCGGGATTGGTATCTCTAGTACTCAGCTCGGGTTTGCGGGGTAAAGCCAGGCAACTGGCGATGTACCAAATCCTTTTTCTTAACATTTTGGCCGCATTGGTTTTCGCTGGCCTGTTCTATGTAGAGTTGTTCTCTGGCGTACCTCTGATTGGAAGCCTTGTTGGGTCAATAAGCGACGATATCGAAACCCAAATGGCTTGGTTGTATCTCTGTTTGAACCTCCCAGGCCTGGTTTTACTGCCGTTTTCTGCCGATCTCGAACAGTTCTTACAGAAAAGGTTTCCAGAATCGGAAGCCGACAACGACGCCAAACCACAGTATGTGCATGATCAAGCCATCAACGACCCAAGTACCGCGTTAGATCTAATTGAGCTCGAACATCTAAGGCTGGTAGGTTTTTACACCCGCTATTTCTCAATAGTCAGGCAGGAGCGGGAAAACTCCAAAGATGCACAAATTCCACTCAATACACTGCACAAAAGCTTCGATTCCGTTCTGAAACAAATCGCAGAACTACAAGAAGAGCTAGGCAGTACAAGCTCGGCAAGCTCCATGTATGAACGATTGAACTTGTCTATGAATAAGCATCGCTCAATACAAATGATCGAATCCACCGTGTTTGATATCGTCACCTGCGTTAATCAGATAACGCAGGATTCTCATTTGCAGGAACTGGCAGACAGCATTATCGAATCGCTGGATACGGTACTGCTTACGCTGAACGACGCGTTATCAGACGGCAACGAATTTGATCATCAACTGCTGAACCAAATGACTGGCGACCGAAGTGGCGTGCTGAAAGGCATAAGAAACAACTACCTTGCGAATAGCGAAAAACTTCAGGGCGAGGATCAGGCGCAATTGTTGAAGCTAACGAACCTATGCGAGCGATTTTTCTGGCTACTTGGTGATCTGCGATTGCTAGACCACGATCGAAATTTAGCGAACAGCTCCTCGCGGTTTGACCAGCGTAATACCGTAGCTGTGGACTAGGGCAATTCGGACTCGTAGTCATATATTATATGTAAAGCACTGTTTTTGCTATAGTTTTTATTCGATTTGCTGGTGTGCAGTTTGGTCAGCAGATTCTGCGAATCCGCCGAATTGAATAAACCTGAATCGCACCATTGGACCTTTGTATAAAGGTCACAACATAAATCTGATTTAAATCACAAATTTAACCCCACGCTATAGGCCATAGTTTCATGTTGCTTGGGTAAAAATCGGCCAAATCAGTATAATGAGGGGTTTGGTTGACCG
>JAHDFH010000072.1 GCA_020628305.1 Acidimicrobiales bacterium
GTTGCATGCCTCTTGGCTTGTTCAACTTAGTGCCGACTCTGGAGTCGTTCATTTAGCACTCCATCTGATCATATTCTTGGCGGGCTTTCTGTTGTGGATGCCTGTGATTGGTCCGGTTAAAGCACCTTAGTCCGCTGGGAAAGATGATTTATCTGTTCATCATGTCAATAGTGCCAACGGTCCCTGGAGGTTGGCTGGTCTTCGCTGAGGGCGTGGTCTATCAGCACTATGACACGGTCGATCGCTTATGGAATATCTCGGCGCTAACTGACCAACAGGCCGCTGGGGCGATCATGAAACTCGTGGGAGGCTTCTTTATCTGGGGTGTTATTGTGGCAATCTTTTTCAAATGGTCCAAGGAAGAGTTGGCAAAAGACGACATTCACATGTGATCAGTGAGTTAGCATGGCCAGAGTGAACCGCTTTGCAGCTCAAAGAATTGACTACACAACCAAGCCTTTAGAATTGTCGGATTTGGATGTGGACCCAATAACACAGTTATCTGCTTGGATGTCTGAAGCAATTGATCTCGGAGTGCCAGAAGCGAATGCAATGGTAGTTGCAACTGTTGGCTCAGACGGTCAACCCTCAACCCGCAATGTCCTGTGTAAGGAGATAACTGAAGCTGGTGTGGTTTTCTTCACTAACTATGGCAGTCGCAAAGCGATTGAATTGGCTAACTCGCCTAAAGTAGCGGCAACTTTTTACTGGTTACCCATGCATCGTCAGATAAACATAAGGGGCTTGGCCAAGCGGTGTTCTGATGAAGTCTCTAACAGTTACTGGGAGAGTCGCTCACTTGGTTCTCAAGCTGCTTCGGCTGCGTCTCAACAGTCTCAGCCGCTCGAATCTAGGGAGGGCTACACAAAGGCTGTGGATGACCTTGCGCTGCAAGCCGAGGCTGAGGGAGCGCTTGAGCGCCCGTCCACCTGGGGAGGGTTCGAGATTGAGGTGGATGTGTTTGAGTTCTGGCAGGGTGGTCAGGATCGTATGCATGACCGCTTTGTGTACGCTAAAGACCCCGGAGCCGAATCGTGGAATATCGAACGGCTCTATCCTTAGGTTTCGACCGCTACGGGCTTGTTGATATGTGCCATTCCCGCTAGCACAACGTTGGCCACCAAGAACAGGATTCCGAGCACTGCTGCTCTGGTAAAGTCGCCAGCAAGTTCAGTGTTTAGCCACTGTTGGATACTGTTGTTGAGGTTCTCTTGAATGGCTACTGGGCCCTTGGGTCGGTTGATCGGGTCAAATTCCCACCAGCCGTAGTAAGCAAGATATGCACCAGAAGGGATGAGGATCAGTGCGGTGATCAAGTTCATCTTGGTCATTATTTTTCGGAACACACCTACAACAGCACTACGTCCTGTAGCGATGGCGACTGTCAGCGAAGTAAGCATCACTATGATGCCGAGAGAGAAGGAGATGACTAACCCCAGTTGAGGAATGAAACCGTCTTGATCGCCGCGAACTGATAGTCCGACGATGAGAATAGGTAGTGAACATCCCATAGCGGCAATTGCATACGAGGCGCCGTAGATAAACATACCGACGAAGGTCTTTTCATTGGATCCCCCAACCAGCTTTGGGATTTTCAAGACCAGATCAAAGCCGCCCAGAATCGCAAACCCTAAAACCACAAGGGTAAGGCCAAGAACAATGTTGAGAATGTATCCTGTCGTTCCCAGGCGAGCTGAAAATTGTGTGAAGAACAGCCCAGCTGGAAGAAAGATAGCCAAAATTCCAGCGCACATCGCCAAGCTTACCGATTGAGCTCTGCCAATGGCGTAGAAGATGCTGGGGCGTTGTTCAGTTTCTTCTTGGGTGATATTGAGAAACACACCCAAATAACTGGGAAGCAGTGCGAAGCTGCAGGGGTTGAGCATAAAGAGTATTCCGGCACCGAGTGCCGTGGCGCTAAAGAGTTCACCCATTAGATTCCAAGTTCGCTTTCTATGAGGCTGAGAAGATTCTCTTTTTCTAAAGGCCCGGTGAATTTCTTTACAATGGTGCCTTCAGAGTTAACAAACAGGGTTGTTGGCATTCCAATTCCGTTGATTGACTTAAAGACTGTTTGCTCTGGCTGAAATACAGTGTCGTAGGTGACTGGAATTTCTTCATCGAAACTACGCCAAACAGCTTCAGTTGTGTCGTGGTTAACCCCAACAAAGTCAACTTGGTCGCTAACTTGTGAGTACGCCTCGTCAAAATCAGGAAGTTCGGCCCGACAGGGTGCGCAGGTTGATGCATAAAAGTTGATGACTAGGGGGCGGCCAACGAATTCTTCAAGGTTAGTTGTTTTGCCAGCTTGGGTAAGTACAGCAGATTCGGTATCTAAGGCATCAGAAGAGTCTTGTCCACCAGCGAAAATAGCCCAAGCGGTTGTAATTGAAACTAAGCCAAGGAGCACAAACGCAGCCCGTGGAAGCCAAGTATCTACCAACCCGCCGTCCTGTAACTGGTCATCCCCATTATCCATACCCCAGTTTTAACACAGCGACAGGCTTAGCTATTCCCACGCGCGGCATTAGGGACGCGCTATCTTGCCGCGTCTGGCCCATCTGACTACCTCTGCATCCCAAAAGTAGAAGGACGGCTGAGGCAAGCGCGGCAGTTTACCGCGTCCCTAATGTGACTCTACTGCAGCCAGAAATGCTCGCTAATCGCTTTGTCGTCGAGGGTAACTGGTTTGGTATCTGAAGCCTGAATGAATAGCTCAGTTGCAAGCTCAGGGCTAATCGAGCAGCTTAGAAGGGAGTTCATAAGCTCAAACTGATCAATTTCTTGAGACTGGTTGCTGGGATTGCTTCGCTGCATTCCATCTGACTCTATCTCTGGCTTGCTAATTGGCTTACCAAATTGCAGGAATTAACAAAACATCTGTTTATAGTTTGCCTAGTGTCCTCTGCTTTGAATATCTCTATTGCAACATTTAGCGGTCGTGGTCGCCTTTATAGCTCAGACAGAAAGGTCCGTTTGGGCGATGTCGATTCAACAGGTCGTCTAAGGATTGATTCTTTGCTTCGGTATGCACAGGACTTTTCAACTGATGATACCGACGACTCCCAGGCGGCTAACTCCACGGGTTGGGTAGTGAGATCTGTGCAGATCATGGCTACTAAACCAGCTCAGTTGGGCGAGATATTGAGCATGAAAACAGCTTGTACAGGTTTGGGGAAACGTTGGGCAGAACGCCGTATTGAAATTAGGGGCGATATGGGCGCTAACTATGATTTGGCCGTGCTGTGGATCTGCCTTGATCTTGAGACAAGGCGACCAACTCCTTTGTCACGTGACTTTGTTGAAGCATATTCAGAGGCCTCCCAAGGAAGAGCCGTTAGTGCACGACGTGTGCTCGAAGAGCTTGAGGGGAGCACTCAGCAAACTGATTGGCCTTTGCGAAGATCAGATTTTGATGTTTACGGCCACATCAACAACGCAGCCTATGGAGCTGTTATTGAAGAGCTGGCCCACGAAGTTCTTGATCATCCATGTGAGATTGTTGTCGAGTATCTTTCAGGACTCTCAGAGGGTAGCTCTTTGGTAATCAAGTCCCGAGTAGATGACGTTTCAGCTCAAATCACTTACCTGGCGCCAGACTCTATTGCTGCGATGGCTCAGCTGAACAAGATCTAGTCTTCAGCTACTAAGATCTACCGTTCGCCTGCTAGGCTGAGCACTTGCTTGCTTGGATTGATTTAGAAATGACAGGGCTTGACCCTGACCGTCATGTAATAGTAGAAATAGCGACGTTGATAACTGACGACGAGCTAAACGTTGTTGCTGAAGGTCCTGAGCTTGTTGTTTCGGCTAGCGAAGAGCAGTTGTCTAAAATGGTTGTCGAGATGCACACCGCATCAGGCTTGCTGGACAGAATCAAAGAGTCGACTTTGACTATCGCTGAAGCTGAAGCACAAACCCTCGCTTTCCTTAAAGAACACATTGAAAAAGAGCGTACCGTTCCGTTATGTGGCAACTCAATTGGCATGGATCGACGGTTTTTGGCCAAACAGATGAACGATGTTGAAGAGTTTCTTCATTATCGGTCGGTTGATGTTTCAACGCTTAAAGAGCTAGCTCGAAGATGGAACCCAGAAGCGCTACAAGCGGCTCCTCATAAAGGTGCTGATCACAGGGCAATGGCAGACATAAAGGAAAGCCTCAACGAGCTGATCCACTACCGTAGTTCGCTCATAAAGCTGCCAGCTACTGAGTAATGAAAACGTCCTCCTAGAGCATCGATGGCTCTGACGCGTTATTCTAAGTCGTCTCGATGACGCCGAGGAATCTCTATTGACGCACTGTTAGGTGAAGAAGAGTTTGTCGGTGCAAGATGATATGGTTTTGGCATGATAGAAGTACCAACAAAAGTTCTAGACCCTGAAAGCGGTGTAACTCCTCCTGAACCAATGCGAGCTGGAGATGCTGCTGCTGATATTCGGTCATGTGAAGCGGTCGTAATTCCAGCCAGGGGCAGGGCGGTGGTTTCCACGGGTATAGCGATTGGCTTGCCCGTCAATACATGTGGGTTGGTGTTGCCACGTTCAGGTTTGGCGTTCAAGCACGGCGTAACTGTCATGAATGCACCAGGTTTGATCGACTCTGGTTACAGGGGCGAAATTAAGGTTTCGCTGTTCAACTCAAGCGATGAGGATTTCAAAGTCAATGATGGTGACCGGATCGCCCAGTTACTTGTGCTCCCACTAGACAAAGTCGCTCTCGTCGCTACTCAGGAACTCCCAGAAGGCATCGATGATAGAGGTGAAGCTGGTTTTGGCTCGTCTGGAGTGGCATAAGCGGTAATCTGGTCGGCTAGTGAAGCGCCATCTAGTGTCAGTTATCTGATTTTCATGGTGGTGAGTCCAGCAATTGGTCAGATCGACCGCCGTCGACAGCTTTAGGAGCTCATAAATATAAAGCTTGAAGACTATCGTTGCCAGCCTACCTACCGGTCGGTAGGCTGTAGGTATGGTACTTAACGCAGATATCGAATTTCTAGGTGAGCTCCAGCCAAAAGCTGAAGAATTGCTGGAGAATCACATCAATAAAACCAAAGAATGGCACCCACATGCCCTTGTTCCATGGAGTCGTGGTGAAGATTTCGAGCCCGACTATGAGTGGAGCCCAGAAGAGTTTGATCTTCCAGACGAAGTTCGTTCTGCGCTCTTCGTGAACCTTCTCACCGAAGATAACCTCCCATACTACTTTCGAGACATCGAGCGAATGTTCGGGCGAGATGGCGCTTGGGGTGAGTGGGTTCGCCGCTGGACAGCGGAGGAAGGCCGGCACGCTGTAGTTATTCGTGACTACCTAACCATCACTCGAGCAATTGATCCTGTGGCTCTTGAGCAAGGCCGCATGATCCAAATGAGCGGTGGCGAGGTCCCAGAACCAGAAACTGCTGTTGACGGTATGGTCTACGTAACTCTCCAGGAGCTCGCTACCCGCATTTCTCATCGCAACACTGGCGCGATGATTGATGACCCGGCAGGTTATGACATCATGCGTCGAGTAGCTATGGATGAGAACCACCATTTCTTGTTCTACCGTGACATTACTAAAGCGGCTCTAGATTTAGCACCATCAGAAGTAGTTAAAGCTATTGAGAAGCAGATCGTCAACTTTGAAATGCCGGGGACCGGTATTCCCGAGTACGAGGCTCATGCTAAGAAGATCGCCCAAGCAGGTATTTACAATCTCGAAGTTCATCAGGAACAGATTATTGAGCCTATTGTTGTTAACTTTTGGGGTCTTGAATCTATTGAAGGTCTAGATGCTGAGGCTGAACAGGCCAGAGAGCGAGCAATGGCATTCATTGTTAAATCCCGAAGAGTTGCTGAGAGAATGAAACAGCGCAGAGAAGCAAAGCTCGCACGGGAAGCGGCCCAAGAAGGCGCCGCTACTTCGGCTGCTTAACCTAATAATCTTTGCTTAGCAGCTCTGGAACGCTCGAGTAAGAACTCTGGGATGCCTAGGGAGTTGCCATCGGTAGCATTTGACACGTCTTCGGATGCTTCAACCGCTGTTGCCTGTGCTGCCTTAGCTAGATCTTCTTGGCGGTCGAGCCATGCTTGTCTGTGTTTTGGACGGACTAAAGCGTTGTGACCTATTTGACCAACGATCTCAGAGCTCTCAAAGCGAACCCAGTATCGTCGGTACACACCTAAACCGTTAGAGAGGCGTACCTTGCCGACCGCGCCTTCAGGAATTGCTCCAACCTGTTGAGTGGTGACAACTCGTTCGCCGGTTTGGAAGGGCTTATCTAGGTCTATCTTGCGGGAGAACACAGATGTGATTATAGCCCGGCCGATACGCTGGGCAAGCTACACTCTCATTCATATGTTCTGCCTTAAGATTCTTGCTTTCGCAGCGTCAGTGGCACTTGTGGTGGCAGCTTGTGGTGATGGCGTTAAGACATCAGATGAAGAGGTGCTTGTCTCAGCCAACAGCACGAAGCTTTCATCCGAGTTAGATAACAGAGACGAAACACCTGATGAAGCTTCGACCACCTCGCCCGAGCCAGAGGAAGAATCAGCGAAGTCAGTTTCCACTGAACTAGCCTCTCGAATCTATCCTGGGTGGTGTCAGGTTGCAGTGTTGGCAATTTCTAGTCCACCACCAGACGCTTCCATATCTGGTACCTCGATTCAGGAAGCAGTTGACTTCCTTGGCGTTGATGGAGGTGTTTTGGAAATTAGTGGCAGGTTTGTTATCTCAGAACCAATCAGCATGCGTCCTGATGTGGTCTTGCAAGGTGACGGTTCCGCGGTGATCGAAACCGAACCGGGAGTTGAACTCTCATCCATGATTGAGTTCTCCGGGGGAGGCTACGTAGAATCTTCCGGGCGAGTGGTTGAGGGAAGGGCTTTCACTGACCAGATGGTCACGTCGCAAAGTCTTTCCCCTGGCTACTACTTGATCGGCAGCAATGATGACAATGGTGGGCAGCTTGTTGAAGTCACTTCCTCCGACGGAAACATCGCAAATCTGGCGTATGCGTTGACTCAAGATTTTGATGGATACGAAATATTTGCCAACCCTAATGGCCCCCATATTGGCGGTGGTGTGCGAGATGTAACTCTGATACCGAAGGGTCCGGTCAATGACCTGATCGCCCTTAACCGAACGGTCAATACCTCTGTCGAGAACGTTACTACTGAAGGGGAGGGTGGTCAGATTAGATCGGCTATCTTGCTCAGTCAGGCTTACAGTTCTGAGATCATCGGTAATGAACTGGTGGAGGCGAACCAGTTTGGTGATGGCGGCCGAGGCTACGGCATTAGTATCGCCAACAACTCATCTAATAATCTTATTGCTGATAACGAGATATCTCGTATGAGGCATTCGATGCTCTTACACGTGGGCGCTGCTGGGAATGTCGTATCAGGCAACTCATCAACCGACGCAATTCATCCTAATTTTCAGAATGGTGGCCCGGCAGATATGTCGTTCCACGGCTATGCATCGAGCAATCTTGTAATCAACAACACGCTGCTTCGCACCCACATTAGTGACGCTGGTAAGCCAGGGCCAAACAACATGATTGCATTCAACACCTTCACCTCAGGGCCTTTGACAATAGCAAATGGGGCGAACAACCTCACTGTTCTCAACAATACCTTTGATGGGAGCTTTAGCGAGCTGACGAGTAATGCGTCAGCAATGCAAGTAATCGACTCCTCACGGTCCAACCCAGCGTTATCGAAACCTCGTAAACTTTGGAGCTCAGACTACGATCCTTTCGCTGGGCCTGATAGCACTGACAGACGACTACAGCGTGGAGTTGGCATATTGGATCTCGACAGCGGGTCAGCTGACGATATCTACGTGGATCAGAATATCGAACCCTTCGATTTCTGTTCGTAGTAACCACGGGGGACCTGTCCCTGATGGTTATGCCGATAGCCTGGGGTTGTGGCTGAAGGTGACACCTTACGGCGAGCGAAGCTAAGACTCGCTCCGATCCTAGAGAGTGAACCGGTTGTTGAGTTTTGGGCCAGAAAGATTCAAGGGCATAGGCCTAGGGTTGGACACACCATTAGTAGCGTTCGCTCAGTGGGAAAGCACATGCTGTTTGAGTTCAGCAACGGCTTAACTCTCGAAACGCACTTAGGAATGAATGGCTCCTGGCGAGCCTTTCCAGGTCAACAGCTGGCCCCGGCTGACAAGGTGCGATTCGATCCGTACCTTAAAGTCATTATCGCTACCAGCAAAGGGTATGCCCTTTGCTTCCGAGCACCGAAAGTAAAGACGTTCATTGCTGGAAAGGACATATCTCCCGAGGACAGGCTTGGTCCTGATCTGTGTGACAAGGGTATAGCTTTCGACGCTGTTGTGCACAAAGCAAGAACCTTTCCGTCGTCAACGACGCTGGCAGAGCTACTGATGGAACAAAGCGTTGCGTCAGGGATTGGCAATATCTACAAATCTGAGTCGCTGCACATTCAGAAGCTCTACCCATATTTGGCTCTCTCTGATGTGGACGATCAACAACTTCTCGAGCTCTATGCCAAGGCATCGGAATTGCTCCGTAGAAACATTCGCCACGGTAAACAGCGCCGTGCCATCACGCCAGACGGTGGATTTTTTGTCTACGAAAGATTCAGAGCTCCTTGTAAACGTTGCCAAACTCCAATTAAAAGAGCCTACAAAGGCAAGTTTGAACGCAGCACGTATTGGTGTCCAACCTGTCAACC
>JAHDFH010000073.1 GCA_020628305.1 Acidimicrobiales bacterium
CGTGGAGCCTCCTAACAGAATTGAACTGCAATCTCAAAGAGTTGCCGACCTCTTCCTTACCATGCCGCGAAACGGCACTTTTCGGGAGGCAATCCTAGGCCTCAGCCCGCTAATCGTGTGCGTTTGCGACCTCACGTGTTCACCTGAGTATGCGTACGATGGCTAGAGGTTTGGCTATGCCTGCGAACCAGGCCATCTGAAGTCAACGGAAGCCACGAGACTTAAACTTTCTGGATGCTCACAAACCTCGATATCCTGTCGAACTCCTGCTGGATATATTCATCTATACTATCCTGCCGGTATGGCCGCCCTAAATTTCACCGATGTCTTCCAGATCGAGCCTTCGACAATGGACGACTTCGGAGCGTTCGATATCTGCCTTCGCTCTGACACGCCGCTGTTATCGACCCCTTCTTGCTCTTTGGAAGTGAAAAGCAAGAGTACAAAGGGCTACATAACGACATCATCAAGTACGTTAGGTTCTTAGACAGATGCAACAAAGAAGAATATCTCTCCGACGGCCAGATCGAAGAACTTTTCTATTTCAAGGAAACCAAAGAGAACTGGCTTGGATTCTCTTGGATGAGCAACGAAGGTCGCGGCCTCGGTCGTGTATTTGCCGAAGCCCTGAGGAAGAACTTCGATGCTCTCGAAGCAGCGGAAGGTGTGGGCAATCCCCACCTTGAACGAATCGGCCTAGTCGACAGCAAACTAGGGCGTGACGGCGTCAGCGACTTAACGACTCAGCTAATAAAATGCTTCTTATTAAGATTCACAGAGGAATTCGCCACTCGCCATTTGCCACCCGATCGTTGTCGTCATGTGAACGTGGAGAGAGTCACGTTCAACTACGAGCGCAAGATTTGGGAAGCTAAGTCATTCTATTTGCCGCTGTTCGGTCACCAGCATATCATTCTCACCCCCTAGACATTCTTACCAAAGACGAAACTTGGATCAATGGTGAGGATTTACACAGACAAGCGCTACAAGTAGTCCAGAGTTGCACAGACCGACAACTTAAGAGCAGGGTCGAAGAGTTCATAAGGAAGGAGACCGAAAAACCACCAAAGAAAGATGGTTCCCCAGCTTCCCCGCCGACAGACGCAGCGAAAAAGAAGGCAGCCAAGAAGGCTCTGGTGAAATTCCCAGGGCTTTTAGATGTGTATATAAAAAATAAGGAACAGGACGCTGAAAAGGCAGGAAAAGAAAGCGCCGAAAAGGTTACCCTCATAGACGGCGTGTTGAAAGAAGCTGGCAGAGCTATTCAGATGCTCGCCGAAGACGGAGACCTATTTAGTTCACCGCCGCCGGAGGGGTCTTCTCCCAATAGCTTTATCGAGTCTATTGCTCGCTGCCGTGCCTTCAAAAACTATGTCGAGAACAAAGATGGCTACCGAGCACTCAACCGGTCGGACGGCTCCAAGGCCAAAGAAACGGAAGTGCAACTGTTTTTTGGCCTGATCTGGCACTCGTCCCACTTCGACGTGAATCGAGAGACAAACAACGGACGCGGTCCCGTCGACTTCGCCATATCTTTCGGAAAAAAGGACAAGTCGTTAATAGAGTTGAAACTTGCGAGCAGCAAATCACTCAAAAAGAACCTTGAAAACCAACTTGCCATATATGGGCAGGCCAACGACACCAAATTCTCAATATTCCTGATTGTCTATTACGAGGAGAGAGAACTACGAAAAATTGAAAAAGTACTTCAAGATTTACAGCTAAAGGGCTCTGAGAAAATAATCCTAGTTGACGCAAGAAAAGATAATAAGCCGTCAGCTTCCATAGCAACCGAGTCTTGATTGTGGTTGCCCGGGTAGCCATAGTTGATCAAGTTGTTCTGCCTCGACTTGGCCAGATTCCGAACAAGATGATTGCCACACCAGCGGCAGCCCCTTTCGCCAAGCTAAGCACTGAGGCGCTCACAACCGAGAACTGTGAGACGTTGGGCCACCGGGTAGTCAAGGACGACTCAAGGTAGCAATTCTTGTCGTCCCTTGCCATCGACAGGCATTCCAGACGACCTGCCCTGCCCTAAGAAAAACTCTTCGGGCGTATAAGTCGCTGTCAACTCGCCATTACTTATCTCGTAACTGTCACCCAAACTCTCATAGTCACCAAGCGTGATACCGGCAACGATGCATTTTCCGTCCACCACCTCAGACCCGGTTCGGTCAAGACTTAACGTCTGACCTTTGTCAAACAACGAAATTGGACGACCAGAGCCGTTCGTCAAGACGTAGTCGTCTTCCGCCACAAGCTTGCGTAGCGTCGGATCAACCTCAACCAGCTCCCACGCACCAGCTGGAATAACCAATTCGAAAGTAGTTGTCCAAAACGGCTCATCTGGGTCTGCGCTTGTATTGACTGCTGGCTGGAAGAACTCTGGAGCAGATGTCGTCTCGACAGGGGCTGACGTTTCGTCACTCGAAACTTCCACCGACTCTTCGGTGAGAGCAAGGTCCTCCGGAACAGGGCTCGTAACGGTCTCATCGACTGCCGATTGAGAACCAGTGTCAGCAACGAGATGTTGCCTGATGGGCCGGTCGACACAGGGCGACGGATCGATCTATAAGTTGCCGAACGGGCGGTGGTGCGCAACCCTCGACTTGCCACCCCACCCGGACGGTCGACGGCATAGAGTTTCACGTCGAGCGAAGACGAAAGCCGAAGCTCGTAAGATTCTCCAAGACCTCAAAGCCGAGCTGAACGCACACTCAAACGTTTCCGGACACAAACGAAAGCTCGTAGACACGCTCGACGACTACTTCGATATTCGTTCAAAGTCGAAGATAGCCGAAAGCACCCTTGTTAGAGACGAGGTCATCCGGCGGCGCATCTCAACATTCTTCGCGGCCAAACGTACAGCCGATCTGACGGTTCAAGATTGCGACACTTTACTCGAAGCGTTCGCCAACGGAACGATTACCCCTGAAGCTGAGATGGTTTCAGCCGACTACATCCGCAGGTCCGTTCGTTCCTGACGAATGCATTGAAGAACGATATGCGGCTGGGCTACATCAATCGCAACGTCGCTCGAATCTCAGTCATTCCAGAGACCTTTGTCGAGAAGCGCCAGCGTAAAGCGCTAACCCATGAACAGTGGTCAACTATCTACGAAGCCGCTACCGGCAATCTGAAACTTGTGATCGACTTCGGTGGGCGGCACGGGCTTCGCCCTCAAGAGATCCGTTCGCTTTGTTGGAATCAGATCGACTTCGATCAGGGAACCGTCAGCGTTGTGACCCAGTTCGACTCGAACGACCGATTCGTCGAAACCAAGACGGTTGGTTCAGTCCGCACGATCCAACTCCACCCCGAGACAATCGATCGCCTTAAAGGGCTGAGACCGGCAGACCTCCTACCGTCTAGTAAACGGGCTTACGACGATCTCGTTATCCGGACTCGCAACAACACGCCTATCGCCCAGGGCAACCTTCGGCGAGACCTCAAAGCTATCTGCTATCAGTCCGATGTTCCCGAGATCATCCCATACGAGTTACGCCACACCGCTATCACTCACCAAATCGACGCCGGTTTCACAGCGTCACAAGTCGCCGACTGGGCCGGTAACAACGAAAAAATGATCTATGAACACTACCGTCACAGACTCCGTGAAGTAAGCGCGCTACCGCCGATCAATCACGACTCTGGATTCGTGCCTACAGGCCTGGTTAAACCAGTCCTTGAAGCCCTCTAGAGACGTAACGAATACCTTTTGACATGGGAATTCGTCGAGGGTCTGACCCAAGCTATCCAGGGCCTGCTACTAGGGGAACTTTACGCCCGACGAAAGCTCTCGAAGCAAGCAGTCGATGATCGCTTCCATCCCACTCCAGTCACCTGAATCGGAGACCGCCCCTTCCCTAGCTTGACTTACTTTGTCCCGAAATCGACTTTGGATCTCACGCTTTGACTCCAGAGCGCCCTGGTAGTTACCCGTTTTGCCTATTTGGCCACCCCACCTTACATTGACCAAACAATCCGAATCAGGATCGGTAAGACAGTCAACTCCTAGATACATCTCGATACTGCATGCAAGACGATTTACGTCCACGTGCTTTTCCCCACTCGGCCCTTTCGTTGGGTAGCTCCTTGCGACCTTTAGATCTGGATAGTGAAGTATCGAAATATTGGAAGGCAGTGACTCTTGTTGGATTTTTGAAGCTTCACTATAGCCAGCTGCATCATTATCAAAAAGGGCAACAATTCGGTTTGCAATTGATGTGGATTGAAAGGCTCTGACAGTTTTAACGAGTTGAGCAGCTCCGCCCTCGGCACCAGCCGAAAAGTCAGGGAACGTAACGAATTCAGCCAAATGAGGTCTCAAAATTCTCAACGAATCTCGTATAAACTCACTGTCAGACGAACCCTCCGTCAGAACAACGGCGGGACTGCCGTAGCGGGTCATTTCCCTACTGTATTCAACCCAAGCAGAGCGTGGCGAATAGCTAGGATCAATCCAACCCCCGCCGCATAACTCTGTTACGTCAATCTCGACACGTTCACTAGGGTCTAACAGGTGCAGGATCGCTCGCAGTAAGAACCGTCCGTCCTCGTAGTCCCATATCCCAAGAAGGCTGGACAGCGAACCCGGCTCCATAGACCAACTCCGGCTTTGTTCTTGACCAAGCTGTTCCTTTAGCAGGCCAAGCCAATCGTCAAACTCTAAACCGTCGAGAAAAGCAGCTTCCTTCACATAGCTTTCGGACAGCTCCTTTATGTGGGAAGAACTCGTTCGTGCCGTGTCCAAAGAACGACTTCTAGCCTCAACGTAACATTGTCGAGCGAGTTCCAAACCAATGCCGAGAACATCTAGGCGATCGACTAAGTGCCCAGCGAACGAGCTCAATGCATAGAGGTGATCCTCATCGTTGTACCGACTCTCTGAGGGCAGACGTTTGCGGTCTCGACCCCTCACCTCACCAAACTCGTCCTGCGTGAACAGGAAGCTAAACTGATGATCTATTTCGCTCCGAAATTGAAAGATCACGCTATTTCTTACAATTAGACTTGCATAGCTCCCCAACGCTAACTCCATTTTCCGGGATCAAGGGTCACTACGCGACCCTCCGGCCAACTAGCTTCTTTATCTCTCATGCCACTAAGGGAATTCATTTCCCGGACAAATCACCGGTTCTGAATTGTCGAGGTCCGGTAGATACTATCCTTGTGTTCCGACATCTGTCCGGCAGGCGGTAATAGTCTCAGTTTACGGCTAGAGGTTTGGCTAAGCATCAACTGTGAGTCAATCCAAGGAGCTTAGCAAAAGCTCTGAACTGGGCATTTCTAGAGCCTCCTAACAGAATTGAACTGTTGATCTCTTCCTTACCATCAGCTAAAGAACATGCGGAGGTTCTGTTCCGAGATCTCCGAGACGCTCCCGCCCTCTCACCTAGTCATAGCACAACCCACTACGACCTACCGTCGTCGGGTATCAACTTGGGTATCACACGAGGAGAATCGTTTGACGCTTCTAAACCGCCGAGGGGATTCAGAACGAACCGATGCAAATTTCTGATGCTGCCTGGTCCGCTTATTGCGCTGTGGCCTGGGGTTATAGTCTCTTCATGGCGGCGATTTGCTCACTAATATTCTGGAAAACGATCGGGGTGGGGTTTTGGATTATCAACTTCAGGTGTCGTATGCCCGCATCTAATGAACGATCCACATTTTCCCAGGACGAGCTGCAACCTTCACACCGAAAAGATTCAGGCCCAGCTGGTTGAAAGGGGCGACAATCGTGAAAAACTACCATCCGCAAGCAGACAAACTGGCACACCATAATGCGACGAGCCATGCGGGTAATCATCCTTGAAATGACACTTGTCCGTGACTTCCCATGCAGCAACTTCCGTATCTACTTGGTCCCAGACCGTTCGCGAACGAAACTTAAGAAATCCATACTTTTCAGTTCGATCGTGGTAGTTCCGAAAAAACGTCAACTCACCTCCAGGCCATCCGCTACGTTGTAGCGAATTTGCCGCTAGCGGGCCTAGGCCAAGAAACTCCTCCAGTTTTTGCTGGCGGTTTCGAACTTCTTCCGCATGGGCTCGGTACAGAGCATCAGTCCTCAACACCTGGCGTTGCCTGATAACTTCTTCGGGGGTTACCACGAGACAATGCTAGTTCTACAACGTCTTGCTGTCATTGCTCTACGACCAAATCTATTCCTGGGCTCCAATTGTGGGTCTGGGCCAGGTTGAAAAAAGTTGAGCCAGTTCCCGTGATTCTTTGGAGTAGCTCACCATCACACACCACGAGATACGCCAGAGCTAGGATCTGAAAGCGGAGGAATTGGGGTTGCCCCTATGGCAACGCTAGGTGGCGTCTTCTAAATTAGAGAACCACCGAGACACCATGAATCTGAACGAGATCTCGCTATCCGGACTCGTAACAACACACGTGTCGCTCAGGGAAATCTTCGCCGAGACCTCAAAGCCATCACCCACCAAATCGGCGCCGGGTTCGCCGCTTCACAAGTCGCCGACTGGGCAGGCAACAGCGAAAAAAGATCTACGAGCACTACCGTCACAAACTCCGCTAAGTCAGCGCGCTACCGCTGGTGAACCATTAGCCCAAAAATTCCGACCGCCTCACAAATCAGGTACCAAGCCCCTTAGCAACTCGTTGGAATACCCATTGCCGATACCTAGTCGGTTCGTCTATTTCGAAGCTGCTTAGCCTGCATGCGGCGAGCACGCTTGCTACAACCAGCACTAAGAGCGACCACCAATTAAACGACAGCGCTACTGCAATGACTGCAAGTATAGCTAGTCCAGCCGCCCAACGAATCCAGCTTTGTTCGAACTTTTCTCTGCCTTCAGTATCAACCTGTTTAGGGCTGCGATTAGCGCCAAGCGCCTCATTCGACGCTTCTGCCTGCAGAGTCAGGACACTATTGATCTTTTTGACATCGTCCTCCAAGTCGACAGACTGTTCCTTAAGAACCCTAAATGCGACTAACGCTACAAATAGGGCAAAATCAACAAAAAGTGTTGACCATCTATCACCTTGTGTTAACTAGGCGATTGGGAACAAAAGCAACATCGCCATGAGTAGATCGACCGTCGTGTGCCTCCGCTGAGGGTAGTCAACCATCTCGAGGGCTTTTGGTCTCAACAATGGTGTGGCGCCGGCAAGATCATCTCTAGCCGCTGCCCAGAAACTGAGCGTATCCGGGTCCGTCGGCTTCATTCGACAGCTGACCCGATCCCACAAAACGTATAGACCAAACCCGATTACACACAAAGCGACTTCCCGAACTGCTGAGTAGTCTTTCCAGTCTCGAGGGCTACCGTCTCCCGCACCGAGATCAGTTTCTAGACTACTCGCCGCAAACCAGTACACGGCGACCATCGACACGTCCAGAAGAAACTTGTAAAGGGGCAAGTTTGGAAAGCGAATTTTGAATTTCGGAGAATTAAGGCTGCCGCGGTAACCGATCCAACTCGTAATAGTAAGCGTCGATGCAACGGTTAGATGTGAGAACAAATGCAAATTCAACAACGCCTCACGTAGCGAAAACTCGCCTATTAGTAAGGATAGTTGTTCAAGAAGTTTGGCTATGACCAACGCAAACAGAATGTCCACGAAATCGATTCCAGAGCTTGTTTGGTCAACAGCCTCATCGCCTGATTCAGCTTCAACAAGGTCTTTGATTTCTAGGCTTGTCGACGATGACATAGATCTTCCTTACTCCAGCGATCAGCTTTCGAGAGCGAATGTAATCCGTCAAATATTCAACTCGACCGACAAGAACGCTGACTTAAGACATATCCAACTGTGAAGGCTTGAGAACACCTAATCTCATATGGGTGAACCAACCCGATCTTGTTGTATTTGATGGTGATGATACGCTTTGGCGAGCCGAAGAACTCTATGACAGGGCTCGCGACCTGGCCGGTGAAATCGCCAAGAAGGACGGCCTTGACAAGAAAGCTTGGACTGCCCGCCAGAAAGAGATCGATCTTCGCAACTTTGAGACGCTAGGACTATCCCCTCAACGATTCCCGAAGTCGTGCGTCGAGGCCTATCTAGAACTGGCTAAGCCAAACGGCACGAGCAAAACCGCCGAGAAGATACTCACTGCGGCTCAAACAGTTTTCTCTGCAACCGCAAGGAATTTTCCAGGGTCTTTCGATGTCGTAAGCCATCTATCTTCACAACTTCCTGTTGTCCTCTTAACGAAGGGCGATTCCAAAGTTCAAGAGAAGCGAGTCGACGATTGCAAGCTCCGCCATCTATTCTTTGCCGTCTATATCGTCGAGCAAAAGACTGCTCAGACGTTTCTAGAAATTTCAGAGAGACTGAACGCAACCAGACCATGGTCCGTTGGTAACAGCTATCCATCCGATATCAAACCGGCCCTAGAAGCCAACTACGTCGGTATCTGGGTCGATGCCCCTGTCTGGCAGCACGAGCGGCGTTCTCGCCCAAACACCTCAGACTCCTACATCGAATTAGACTCGTTGGAACAAGTATTAGAACTCTATCGATCAACTTGCATCTGAGACAATTACCGAACCGACGCGGCTAGAGGTTTGGCTAAGCATCAACTGCGAGCCAATCCAGGGAGCTTGACAAAAAGCTCTGACCTGGGGGTTTGTGGAGCCTCCTAACAGAATTGAACTGTTGACCTCTTCCTTACCATGGAAGCGC
>JAHDFH010000074.1:0-304 GCA_020628305.1 Acidimicrobiales bacterium
GCTGGGTGTCCCCATTCAGAAATCCTCGGATCAAAGCCTAGTTGGCGGCTCCCCGAGGCTTATCGCAGCCTCTAACGTCTTTCTTCGGTAGTAGTTACCAAGGCATCCACCATTAACTCTTAGTAGCTTGTGGATATTTTGGATTAATTAAAGATATATCTTTAGTTCATTCAACGTTTAGTTGAAGTAAATTAAAAGATGCTCATACTCGCTATTCAATTCTCAAGAAACAAACTCCATCAAGGACACTGACTTAGATAGGTCGGACGTATGAATTTCCGATGGCTATGCTAAGAAGCTCGAT
>JAHDFH010000074.1:314-8181 GCA_020628305.1 Acidimicrobiales bacterium
ATAGAGGGCTCAGAGCGGCGGTACTAAACTGGGCAGTGGCCCTAGGCTTAGGATGCGAGTTGAACTCACACGCCGGTGCAGCGACTTGTAACTGTAACCGGATGTTGCCAGGAGTGCAACCTTGTTCCAAGAAATTTCTTTTAGGCGGGCTCGAAGGCTTCTGGATCGAGCTGGTCAATATGAAACTTGCGTGCTAAGCTTCACCGGTGGAGCCAGGTGGTGAGAAACGAGTTCCAAGTAACGCACTACTTGTTGATCTCCGACCACTCCTTGAGTCACGCGGCTTATGGAAGCCCGACAGGCAAGATGTTAGTACCTCCGATCGACCTCCCTTTGGGATCGAGGGGATGTCCGAGCTACCCGAAGGGATCCCATTTCCTGGAGGGGTTGCCTGGGAACGATTTGAAGACACTGTTGCGCCAGTGATCGCGAAGGTCTACAAACTTCTCGGTGCCGAAGAGTCTGGGACTCCCGAAACGCTTATGAGTCTAGTCGAGGTTGGCACCTCAAGCTTGTTCCACCTTGATCGAATAGGAGATGAGTTTAGCAGCGTCTCCCCAGGAGAATGTTTAACGGCCATTATTACCCTACCTTCCCTCGTGCATTCCCCAGCTGGCCCAGTTTTGATGCCAAACCTAGATCTTGGGCTAGCTGAATCGTTCATCTTTCCCTACTTCAATAAAGATGATGATCAGTTTCGTTTCTATAAAGCCCCCGGAGATTCTCAAGATCCATACAGATTCGCAACAGCACCCACATTTCTTAGAGATAGATGGAAGGAAGTATTCATGACACTCAACGGCCAGCAATCAGTTTTGCCTTTGGTCGCTGTGTTTTTCAACGGGGAATTCTGGCATTCCAGCCCTTGGCTTTCGAGCGTCGCACGGCCAATCTTTTTAGGATCCTCAGCTACCCGAAAGGTTCCAGAAGTTTTCAGCACAGCGAACCCAGACCCTTTACGACTCACCCATCAAGGGAACAAGATTCCAACTCAGTGGATTTCTGGATCGCAGCCACCTCGACCCAAGTACCTTCATCAAATAGGTTCACCCCGTAAGTAGCTTGAGAGCTTTCCTGCAGTATCGAAGAGTGATTAGCTAGCTCCTAAGAGTTCACGGGCAGCAATCATTGACTCGGCGATGAACGTCTCTAAGAAGCTGTAGTCGCCCTTAACCTGTGCCATTTCCAGGTAGGTGTAATATGCGCTTGAACGCTCGTTCTGAACCAAGGGAGGAAAGAGGTTTGCTGCTGAAGCTTGGGCGAACATCAGAAGCCTGCCAACCCGCCCGTTGCCATCTGAGAAAGGGTGGATCTGTTCAAACTCAGCGTGAAACCTAGCCAGGCCTTTAATCGTGATTGGTTCCACCTGAGCTGTTAGAAGGGCGTCGAGTTTCCTCGGAACCGACAAGGGGTTTACAGTTACGGTTTTCGATTTAGCTATTCGAACCGGATGATTTCGATATCGCCCGGCGTCGGAGATTAAGGAAGTCATCAAGCGCAAATGGAGGCCGCAAATAAAGTCACTATCGATCTGAAAGGTCTCGTTCATTGATTCAGAGACCATCCATTCAAAGGCGGCCCTGTGATTTCTGGCTTCAGTTTGCTCTGCAAGAGTCCTGTTAGCTAACAGTGTGTCATGAAGTAGAAGCCCTTCGACATCAGCGAGCGTCATGGTACTGCCTTCGATCGCATTTGTGTGGTAGGTGAACTTGGTCAATAATTGTTCATACGCTGTACGATCAGAAACGGTTGCATTGATATCCCAGTTGAGACCTGCAGCCTTCTCTAAGATCATTGCATGATAGTCAGCATCAAGCGATCCAGTCCCGCAGATGTGAGCAAGAAGCTGCGCTATTTGATTCTTCCGGCGCGCTCTGGGCTTAGATCGTTCATTGATCCATGAGTTCACCGTTGCGAAAGAAACTCCCAGTTGCGCAGCAAGCTCGGTTTGAGTCCACCCTGAACAAGCTTGAATACGTTTCAAAGAATCGGCAAAGTTCATAACTTTATAATCGTAACATAACTATATAAAGTTAAATCAATATTCAAGAAGGCTTACTAGGCGGTTTGTTCACACAACCCTACCCACAACCAGTGTTATCTATCCGTGGGCTGTCAACGTAGCTAGCATCTACGAGCTTTAGCTTCTCTCCGTTTTCAACAAAGTAGTTACATTCCATCACGATGCTGCTCTGGGAGGTGTAAGTGCTGTTGGTCATATGGAACGGTTTCACATCTCTCACCCACGAGTCGTACTCAACAAAGTTACCTTTGAAAGTTCCGCACGTCACTGGGCTACCTGATGCCTGACAGCCAAGAACCCACTCTCCACCGCGAATGTAGTTACCCTCAATCAGATTATTCTCGCCGCTGCCTTCTGATGCATAAAACGCTATTGCAAAACCATTTGTTTGGCGACCAATCTCAATCGGTCCGCTACGATCCTCAACCCCTGTTTTGGTAGTGCGACCAAAGCGAGCATCAATGTAGTTGTTGCGATAGGTGACGTTAGCCTGCGACTGAATGTTAACACCGTTGCTGTGAGTCACACCAGCGTTATTGCCTTTATCGGTTTGCCTACCATCTTGTCCGAATGAATGGTGATGAATGTAGTTACCTTCGACCAGGCCACCGGTGGTTACGGTAACGCCTCCACGACTGAACGACAGATCGTTCCCCCGCACTACAGCGTCTCGTGATAGCCAAGCGGAGCGAGAACAGATGTCGCTATCAAACCCGCTACATGTAACGGTTGAGTTTTCTAGATGAAACCCTGGGGCTGATGAGTACACAGCAGGTGCGTCATTTTCCCGGCCAGGGTAACCCCACGTATCGTTCTGTACCCTCGTAGGACAATCGACGAATGAGTTCTTTATTGTTACATTAGCGAGTCGGACGTTGATGCAAAGGCCATCCGCTTTAACACCGTCAATCACCCACCGCTCCCCCTGCCTGGTTAGCCAAGGTTGAGAATCAAACTCCGCAAGGAACTCTTGGTCTATAGTCACTCCATATGGCTGCCCACGGTTAGCTCGAAGCGCTACAAGGTCTTGGGTTGCGGGCAGTTTAGGCAACATTTGGCTCGACCAAAAATCTGGAACGTAGCTACAACCTGGGCAGCCAACGTTGATACCTGGCTTCGGATCTAGGTAAAGCTCTGATGTTGAATCACCTGAATCGCTAGGTTCTGTGACTTGAGGCTCAGTTGAATCGCCAACCGTCGTGGTCGAATCATCTGATGAATCAAACCCTTGATCAAGGTCTCGGCCAGCGGTCGCTCCACTCAGCGTAGTGGCAGTTAAAGACTGGAGATTCTCTGACACAGTCTCGCTGCCCTGTGTATCCGCTACCTGCGAAGTATCAGCGGTAGAGATCTCATCGCCTGAGTTCGATAATATCGTTACCGCAATAGCTACCAGAAGCAGCGCAACAAAGGCACCCGAAACAACCCTTGTTTTATGGTTAAAATCCGCCACATCTCAAGAGTATCAGACCCTTGTA
This sequence comes from Acidimicrobiales bacterium, assembly GCA_020628305.1. Lineage (GTDB taxonomy): Bacteria > Actinomycetota > Acidimicrobiia > Acidimicrobiales > SZUA-35 > JAHDDW01. Next base: position 3,816 of record JAHDFH010000074.1, read on the forward strand.
GGAGCCAACAAATCAAGGCCTCAAAGCATAGGGCGGATGGCACAGCAATACGTTGCTTGGGTGAGCGAAGTCACTCACATTCACTATGTGATCAACGCTTCCAGGCTGATTCGAGCGCTATCTCCTTCGCCAATATCTTCAGCTAGACGTATAGCTTTCTTTATCGGAAGGACAAACGCTTCTTCCTCAGTACTCGGGAAAATGGAAGTGCTCCACTCAGAATCCCCGATCTGCACATTAACCTTCACAGAACCAAAACCGTTACGAAGCGGCGTCATTTCCTTGATCTGATCAGAATGATCTTGCGGTACCGTCACAAACATCCATCCGGGCCCACTCTTTGCCTCCCATTGCCATAACTTCGCGTCGAACTCGAACACCGGATTCATAGTGTGTGAGTGTAGTAGATCCCAGGCTCAATTGCGGAATGCCGTGGATGACGCCGTCGCGTTTGGGCGCGTCCCTAACGCCAATCGCCTACCTCTCGCACTTCGTCGACGTAGTATATTTTAGTTTGTTTTTCGACCTTAAAAGTGGGCATGACATTTTTTGAAAATGCCCTGTAGTGATCCTCTTCAAAATGTGCCTGCAAGCTGTTTTCAGATTCCCAAATTTCGAACAGGTTTACAACGTTTTCATTCAGCGGATCAGCCGAAAAGGTGTACCGCACACACGCAGCTTCAGCAGCTGACCCTCTGGTTAGCTCTGAGGTCGCTTCAAGAAACCGGTCACGCTCCCCTGGGCTTTGTAGCGTAAACGTACCAGCGACTATCAGCATCATTCACCCACTTCAGACACAGACGTGGTTGCGACTTCAACTTCGTCGATAGTCTCAGCCTCAGCAATTGGTTCAGTTTCTTCTGGTCTCACAACCGGAACAATCTGGACAACTTTGTTAGTACTCGGCCGATAGAGAACTTGCTTAGAGTCAAAGACCAAATAAAAATCACCAACTACCGCAGCGTCGGCAACGAATGATGGTGCAATATCTACAAGGTTCGAAAGTGCATCTTCTGAATTGGCAAAGATTGCAGCATTAAGAGTCGACCCATCTAGCTCGACCAACTCCCTTACTGCAGCTTCGGCCTGCTCAGCTGTGACGGTCTCGCCTTCACCCAATACGGCCTCTTCCTCACCACTTGATTCATTTGAACCGAACAAAAAATATGCTCCCACACCCACTACAACACAGGCCACAATCGCTGCGATAACAGTCTTCATACGAGATCTCCTTCGATAAGCAATCTAGCAGACGGAAGAGGCTAGCTAGAGGACGCTGCTTGCGGTGGCCCATTCTGATAGAGATTCCTCGGGGCCATTGAGGCCCCTTAGAATGACAGCTATAGCGCAATCAGCTCACGCGGACCTGTCCCCCAACGTTCCTTACTGTAACTCTTAGTTAAAGTCGATCACTTCGAAGAACCAGTCTCGGTCAACAAATGTGTTGGCTGCTGTGCCATTATCGCCCTCGCCAATTTCAACCGTGAAGCCAGTTGTGGATTGCGATGCGACATATGCATGTACAGAATCACGAGTAGCCGACGGTTCGAGTGAAGTGACTATAATCGTATAGTCCGCCGTGCTTCGAGGAGCTCCCAAAGTAACGGTGTACTGTCCTGTGCCATCACGAACGACAGATGCGCCATTGACACGAAGGTTTGCGCCGTTGCCAGCAACTTTACCGAACGCTTTTGTGTACTCTTCTGTTGTTTCGATCAGCTTCTTTTCAACCGCTGTTAACGAAACTGGTGAAGCCGCAGGATCGGTAGCACCTCCAAGGTTGCGAGTATCGTTTTCAAACGATTGGAACGTGTAGACAGGATCTGTACCTGGGTTAACGTCAACCATCGAAATAACAACCGTTCCGTTCCCTGAGTAAGTGTTGCTCTCATCCATAAAGAGTTCACTTCCTTCCGCGATCTCAACGCCGTTGCGGAAGACTCGGATAATTGGACGAGGCCAGTTGTTGCCCTGCATTAACTTCACATTCGCCATGAACTCAATCTCAACGTGGTCTGGAGTTCCCACATAAGAAGCTCCATTGCCAACGCTGGTCCAGCCGACATCAGCTCTGGTCTCGGTAATGGTTACCGGATCATTATCCAGGTGAATGTCAGGATCATTAACCTGTCCACCCCATAGATACTCTTCGACAATCTCGGCCTGCGTATCCAGAACAGGTGCGATGCTGTCATCAACACATACCCAGTCGGTTCCGTTGTACTGCAAGAACTGCCCAGCAGAACACGTTGTTGGGATATCGCCGCCGTTGCCACAAATCCAAGCCCCAGCACCTGTCGAATAGGTTGCAACTTGTCCATCAGCACAACTCAGGGAAGCAAGCGTGTCAGTATCGGTGTCAGTGTCAGTATCGATGTCGTTGTCACACTGCCAAGCTGAACCGTTCCACTTAACTACCTGACCAACGCCACAAGCTAGCCCAGCCAAAGTGTCCGTGTCAGTATCTGTGTCGGTATCGATATCGACATCACACGCCCACGCTGTACCGTTCCACTTAACTAATTCTCCAGCGGCACAACCCAATGTGGCAAGGGTGTCGGTGACTGTGGTCACAACACCATCTTCGTTTGTATAGGTGTAAGTTCCGTCAGAGTTGTCAACCAAAGTGGAGGTTGTTTCTAGGGCTGAGATGTCAGCAGAAACAACTGTTCCGTTCTCTGAGGTGTAGGTGATTGTCTGAGCAGCATTGTTAACAACCATTGTTGTGATTGTCTCATCAATGTCTACAACTACTCCATCTTCGTTGGTGTAGCGTCCTATCAGGTTGCCCGCAACAGTGTTCGTCAACGTTGTGGTCGTTTCGAGCGTCGCAATGTCTATGTTGGTTGTTGCTCCGGCTTCATCAACATAAGAAATCACAGAACCAGCAGCACTAATCGAAGTTAGAGTCTCTAGCGTTTCGATATCGTTACATGCCCAAGCAGCTCCAGTCCAAACAGCGAACTCATCAACCGCACAGCTTAGAGTTCCTAGTGTGTCAGTAATGACGGTCACAGTTGAGTCTTCAGAGGTGTAAGTGTAAGTTCCGTCACCATTGTTTGCCAAAGTTGTAACCGTCTCAGTGTCGGTATCTGTGTCAATATCGACAGCACACGCCCAGGCTGTGCCGTTCCACTTCAATAGTTCGCCAGAAGCACATGTTGAAAGCAGACCATAGGTGACTGTGTCGGTTGCGCTTACCTGAACCTCAAGTCCGGAGTCGGCGACAAATGTAATTGAGTCTCCGTTGTCGATAGCTTCTGTGGTGGTTCCGTCAGTGATAGAGAAGCTGTCGGCATAGGTGATGTCAGTATCGTTACCCGCTTCATCGGTGAATGTGAACGTACCGTCTCCGTTGTCAACGACTGCTGTGATGGTTTCGTTAATGTCAAATGTGTTGCCATCTTCATCGGTATAAGTAGCGATACGGTTACCGCCAATGGTGTTGGTGATAGTTGTAAGCGTTTCAAGGGCTGAAATGTCGGCTGTAACAGTTGTGCCAGCTTCGTTCGTGAACGAAATTGTCTGTGCTGAGGCGTCGAAACCGAACGTTGTGATGGTCTCATCTATATCCACGGTGTTACCATCTTCGTCGGTATATGTTCCGATGCGGTTGCCAGCAATCACATTCGTCATCGAAGTCAGGGTTTCCATTGCTGCAATGTCAACAGTTGTTGGCGCCCCTACTTCGTTCCAGTATGTGAAGGTCTGTCCAGCAACGTCTACACCGATGATCGTATTTGTCTCATTGATGTTGAAGGTGTTGCCGTCTTCATCTGTATAGGTTGCGATACGTGGGCCAACTATCGTGTTAGTGATGGTCGTAAGGGTCTCGAGGGCACCAATATCTGCAACAGTGGTTACTCCGGCTTCGTTGGTAAAGCTGATAGTTTGAGCTGCAGCGTCGAAGCTGAAGTCTGTGATGGTCTCATCAATGTCTACCGTGTTGCCATCCTCGTCGGTATAGGTAGCAATACGATTACCAGCAATAACATTCGTTACGGTCGTTAGCGTTTCAAGCGCTGCAATATCAATGACCGTTACCACGCCAGCTTCATTGGTGTATGTAACGGTCTGGCCCGCAGCATCAACAACAGCCGCAGTCACCGTCTCATCAATATCGAAGGTGTTGCCATCCTCGTCGGTATAGGTAGCAATACGATTACCAGCAATAAGGTTACTTACAGAAGTCAAAGTCTCGAGTGAGGCGAAGTCAACAGTGACATCCACACCAGCTTCATTTGTATATGTGACCTGCTGGTTGACGTTATCGACCACCATTGTGGTGATGGTTTCATCGATATCTACTACTACACCATCTTCGTTGGTGTAGGACGCAATCAAATTCCCATCAATGACATTGGTT
>JAHDFH010000075.1 GCA_020628305.1 Acidimicrobiales bacterium
ACTGTTAATCATTGGGTCGGCGGTTCAAGTCCGTCTCGGGGAGCCAATCTTTTCAAGTACTTAGCGTAATTCACGCGACTCTCACTTAACGCACCGAAAATTCTGGGGTCTAACTGGGGCTCAACGGCTGCGTGTGAAAGCTGTTCTAATCAAGTCTCACCCATACCGATACTGGCCAGATTCGGCTAGGGGATTTCAACTTCTCCGATGGTAGGGACGAACTATGAGCGGTGGCGTTATCTGTACTTGATGTGGCAGTACTTCTAAACCGAAGAAGATTACACGCGGCAGTATTTTCATAGAGCTACTGCTCTGGCTAATGTTCATAGTTTCCGGTCTGATTCATTCAATATGGCGACTCACCACCCGGCACCGTGGCAGAGCCGATTGCGGTTCATCCGAACTCGTCCCGAGAAACTCACCCGTCGGAAGAACACTAGAGCGCGATTTACGAGAAGATTTATAAGCCACTCGCTTGTTGACCAAAACCTCTGAATTGCCCGCGTAAAAAAATGACTCTGCGCCGGCCCTAGAAGCGTAGGCACCCCAGAGATTGAACCGTCCCCTACCCCGGCTGCTCTGCCAGAGATCATAACCGCTACCGACTAACCGGCCACACCGTAGGCTTGCTTATCGCTCTCGGTTTTCTTCAGATGACACGACCGGCACAGGCTTTGTAGGTTCGTCTCATCCAGTACACGCTCGGGTGCGATATGAACCGGGACAATATGGTCCACCAGTTCAGCCACCGATACCCGGCCAGCATCTTGACAGTGTTTGCATAGCGGGTGATACCGCCGCCATCGTTTCGAGAGCTTGTCCCACGCCGCTGAATACCCGCGCTTTCTGAATGGACGCCGCACCTCGTTCGCGTAGTTGGAGTGTTTGTCGCAGAAGCGTTCGCGGGTGAGTCGTCCGCAGCCAGGCTTGCAACAGGGTTTCTGACTTTTGCGTGGCACTGTGGTAATACTGCTTACTGAATAAATAACTACATGTAAATTTCGGTATTCGACCGGGCAGGCTGTATCAGATTAGATTGGAACTCGCTGTTTAACAGTTCTTCAGTCATCTGTTTACTTTGAACGTGGAATGGGCATTTGACAAGTGGTTGATATTCAAAAAATGTGGGGATGCCAGTCATTCTTGCAACGAAATTTATCACCGTAACCGAAACGCGTTAAATTGCTTCACTGGTGTATGAGGTGCTTGTCGGTTGCGTTAGAAAAGGAATTGAACAAAAAGTGGAGTGTACACCACTAGCCTCGAAAGTAAGAAGAGACTCTTACAAGTTAAGATACAAGGTCTATTTTGAGGAGATGGGCCTGCAGTCCCCGAATGCTTGCACAAAAACTAAGGAAATTAGGGACGACATTGATCAAACTGCTGTTGTCATAAATTACTACAAAGGGGATTGTTGCGCTGCCACTCTACGGGCAAATATCCTTAGCGATGGTTCTGCAGGAATATTCGAGTCTTTGTACAACGTAGATCAAAACATAGCTCGCGAAAAACAGGCAGTTCTCACCAAACTTATAGTCGATAAAAAGCATCGAAAGTCTAGGGCTACATTCCATCTATTTAGAGAAGCGTGTCTAATAGGGCTCTTTCGTGACATCAGGTTTGCCTACATAGACTGTGTCCCAGAACTACAAAGCATCTATAAAAAGCTGGGGTATGTTGTGAATGGTGAACCGTTCACCCATTATGAAACTGGATATGTAGTCCCTATGAAATTTGATTATCAGGATATCGAATATCTCAGAGCTATCAAATCGCCTTGTGCGAGCTTTTATGATGAGTTCCATAACTCAATCAAATTCAATGGACAGTCCTTTAGCTCTAAGTGTGTGAACACTTGGTCACTAGAAATGAAATCATGATTTTCAAGTGGCTTTCTGTTTTCCTGAATATCTCACTTATTGTATGGATATCTTACGAATCATTCAGACATTTCAATCGTGGTGAAAAAGAACCATTTGGAATGGTAGCAATCCGCGTATTAACCCCATTAGCAGTACTCTGGAATCTATTCGTAGTTTTCAGTGGTGACAGATCAGGACTTACAGTATCAATATTTCTATTAATTACTCTGTTTTCGGCCACTATCTTTTATCTAGCAATTAAAGAAACTAAAGGAGTTTATCTACCGGTTGCTTACAGTTATAACTCCAAAACCCATTATGTAAGTTCTGGAATCTATAGTTTCATCCGACACCCATTTTACTTGTCATATATTCTCTATTGGATGTCATGGGGAATTGTCAACATTGGATCAATGGCTTCACTAGTTTTTACATCCATACTAGTTATCACCTATGTGTTAGCGGTAAATACTGAAGAAAAGTTTCTCAAAATACACTACAAGTCGGATCACGCTAGACATGTCAAAAACTCATACAGGTTGGTTCCATTCATTTACTAAATATTCGCTTCAACAAAACCTTATTTTTATTTTTACGACGCTATCAGACAGCTAAGCAATTGATAAAGTCTGCATACCAGTATCAATCGCTCCGCGATAACTCTGGTTCGGATTTCAACTGACACAATCCTTCGTGTGAAGTAAATATTTTTAACAATAATAGTCACACAGGTTGCTATTGCTGCTAACTCAATCGCCGGTTACGAGCAACAAACCACATACTCAACAATGAGCTTCTCATCGGTATTGATCTGCAAAGCGAGGCCAGCACTATAGACGGCTTCTTCTAGTGCAACACGATCCACGGTAAGCCGCTCTGTACCCCTCGCGGGCGTTTTCATGAGCGGGTAGATTTGAAGCATGTCAGCCGTTGAAAAGCGTCTTTCAATGAATGCATCATCAACCACCCATTCAGCCAGATACTACTTGAACTGATTTTGCAGGATTAGCGCTCGTTCTATCAGCGCGTCTGTCTCAAGCTCTCCAGTCTGTTTTTCTTGCACCGGTTACAAATCCCACAAAATATTCTTTATCGGCGCCGTTCCATATGAATTCACGAAAGTAACTTCTCGCGGCACCCGCCTCAGCGCTCTCGACCACGGCCCTTCCGGTTGCTGCACGAAAAATTGCAATTTTGACGTCATCATCATGATCTTTTGCAAACATCTCGGCTATCGAATCATCTGATAAGTCTCGTAGTCGCTGCTTTTCATCCAACGGAATCTGCTTTCCATCTGCGTGTCCCTGATCGTAGATCTTCACTTAGACCGCCTCGCTAAATCTGGCTGAAAGCACAGCATAGGTCAAAAGTAACAAATCAAACGAATTCACCCGCCGTTTTTAACAGTTGTTAAGCGAAAGCAGGACAGCCGAAACTGCCCCGCTCTCACGCGTGGTGGGTCCTACTCTGCTTCTGTCGCCAACTTCTCAGCGCGTTCAATATGCTTCGCAGCTAAGACTGTGCAACGCATACGTCCAGTCTTTAAGATCTCAATCTCATGCTCGTGTGATTTGATAGAAGCGTTCACCGTGTCGATTAGCTCAAACATCATGTCTGCCGCTTTGCCGTCATCTTACGTCTGACCGAGAATCTCATCGGAATCAGCAAACTTGCTCGAACCGAGAATTTCGGATATTTCCTCCGTTAACTGTTGTCGCAAGGCGTAAGCGGGATCAAGTTCGACTTTCTTTGCGGTGTTAATTGTCCGTTTCAATACGTTGAGTTTTTGGGCTGCTTAGCGCAATGAAGCTGGCTTCTAGTGCAGATTGGCAAATCGCCAAACCCCGTCCTATGCTCAAAGCATTTGCAAAGGGATTTGGTATGCGCGCATTGTTGATTGCCTGTCTGTTGTTCATGTCGCCGTCTCTAAATGGGAATGATCAGGGTGCTGCCGACGCAGGCCATGAAGGACGCTGTATAGAAACACGCGTAGGCGATGGAACTATTGGCTCCGCTCGCCTTTACAAAACGTGTGTCACCGAGTTTGAGCCAGCCCTCAGCGATCAACCAAGTCAGGGGAATGGCGACAAAAAGCCAAGCCAAGACCAGGACGCTGGTTGGCAGCAAATAGATAGCGGACGCAATGTTGACGCCCAAGAGGCGATAGCGAATCGAACAAAAATCATCGTGTGGTTTACTTTTGCAGGCTTGATTTTGAACGGTATTGGCTTGAGGTTTGTTTACAGAACCATTCAGCAGAACCGGCTTACTTTTGATCACATCCAAAAAACTAGTGTCGAAGAATTCAAGCCCTACTTCTCCTTCGGCCAAATCTCTGATATTCGCGCTTCGACTGGCGAGAATGGCAGACTTGAAGCGGCACGTTTCAACTTGATAATCGAAAATATTGGTAAGTCCAAAGCTACCGTTGTTGATAAGCCGGTCATCGACAGTTTCATTGTGATCAAACGTTTCTTCAAAAGGGTTGGCAGCTCTAACTCGTATTACTGGGCGCGACAAGAGTCCACCGGCTCGTTCAATATCGAATTCCGTGAACACTTGGCCCCGACAGGTTTTCAGCGATACGGGTTTGACGCCACGTTTGGTGAACCCGAGCGCCTGAAAGACACGGTCGTGGGTATAAACGCCACTTACTTGTGCATAACTGGACACATCGACGTTGAGGACATAAGCACCAGCACTGGTGAGGTTAGGCGGGTAATGTTTTATGGAGAATCCAAAGATTGGCCGACTCAAATCCACAGCCCTAACGAAATTACCAGCAGCAGAGGTGACTACAACTCCAACAGCATAAGATTGGGTCTGGACCCGATCGACATTGACAATATGGTATTCACTATCACCGACGACCGGATTTTGAGCAAGCACGAGGCTTAGGAGGGCTTGGGTTAGCATCATTAAAGCGACAAAGCCTCATCGAACACCGGACACCATCGCTCATTCATAGTTCTTAACATAGGAAGCTCGGAGCTAACAGGTTTGATTTGGAATCTTCAAACGATTGACTTCGCATGATACCCAAGCGCTTTTGACTGTCAGTTAGGTACTCAAAAAATCGGGCTTTTTATTGAGGGGAATTTCATTGGATTCGCTATAAACATTATCAATTACTAACATCTGTCATGGTTTTGATTCGTTGTTGACTGACTCCCAGCCGCCTGAATACGTTGTGAAACATTGCTTTCCTCTCACGCGCAAGACGCGCATTGAACTCATCCCAAGCAGCCTTACGCTTTGCATCTAACCCATCTCTCGTTAGCTTGGCTATCAGAGGTCGTTGCAATAGTTCGTATGCAATTTGTCTCGCACTTCGGGCGCTGTAACCGGCGCAACTGGCAGCTCGGGCGCCGTTGGGATTAGCAACGTAGTATTTGATAAATAAGCGTTGTCGGTCGTTCAGTCCGTCGGGTGAAACAATCTTGGGCATGGTGACTACTCTCCGTCGCGCGTTGTCCCTCACTGGTTTTTAACGCATATTCTTACATCATAGAGGGGGTTAACTTTTATCAACTTCTGTCAGGTTTTAATCGCCAAGAAATTGTTAGAAGTCGGAGTTCTTGAAAAAGCGAGATTCCCCAAGAAAACTCAAAGCCGATACTGAGCAGGGCTCTAAAACACGCCCATCCGCCTGTCACGATCTATGATGAACTGCAGGCGTGCCTCACGTAACTTGCGCTCAACCCCTGCCTCTATTGCCTGGGCGATTAGCGGGCGTTGCAATAATCTGTAAGCGATCTGTCGGGCATTGGCCACACTGTAACCGGCTAAACGGGCAGCGTTGGCCCCGTTAGTACATTCCACGTAAGAATCGATGAATAATCGTTGCTTAGCGGTCAAGCCGTCAGATGAGGTCGTTTTGGGCATCGCGTGTGTCTTTCCGTTTCCTGCCTGAGCAGGGGTGCATAATATCGGGCTATGTAGTGTTTTATCCTTGATGACTTGCAGCTTTTTATAGACGGGAAATTGAGAGTAATAACCCCTCATAGCTACGGGCAATCACTAAGCTTTGGGTCTTGATCTTTTCCAGCAAGTGCCTGAATTCCGTCCAGGGCGATGGTGAATGTACTTTCTGTACCGTCTACCAGCTCGTTTAACGCCAACACTACGCACCATGGTTGTCTATCACCACGATAGGCCAGTAACGGCCTTAGATTCGCTTGTGCGGCTTGTGAGAGGGTTTGCGCCCACCATTGTCCAATGAGCGCGGGCGTTACTGCCCGATAGCGTTTTACTTCAACGGCGTGCCGCATAAGCCAGTCAGCAACATCACCAGTGCATTCGTCATCAACGAGAAAATCATGGCCACCACCTCGCACCTGTTCGAGGTTGCGCCGTAGTTTCACACCGTACATATCGTTGACAGCGGCGGCGAACTCCCTCTCACCGCCTGCGCCTTTGGTCCGTGAGTTAGGCATTGCTTGAGCCTTCCTCATATGTCGCGCCGATAGGCATGAATTCACCCGCGAATTGTCGTTCACACATTGCTAGCACCGCTCTGGCTTCCTCGTTCACGGCTTTGATGTAGGCCGGTTCATATGTTGGATAGGTTTCTGATGGCAAGCAGGGAAAACTGCATCACCGGCTTTACACAGCACAAACCGGCTCAGCGTAGGCGTAATGCTTACCCGTATCTCACCACCGCTCTCCGGTACCAGGGTAGCCACTTTGCCAGCCAAATCAGGCCGACCTACGCAAATGTGGCAGCTTTCCATTGTTGGGTTATTGATGAGGTGTCGTGTTGACCCGGTCAGCCGCTCAAATGCAATACGAGTGGAATTAGTCATGCTCTTAAATCCTCTTGGCTGTTGATGGAGTGAGGCCATCCGATATCAATGGCGCTGCTTGCGTCGTCGAGCCGTTTCCGTATCTCCCGGACGACCAATGGCATGTAGCTAAGTTCGCCAGGTAGCTCGTTGGCAAGCTGCTGGCACGCATCCATCGAATCGCTAATGTGTTCGCCTACCCATACATCCGCATCGTCCCTGAGTGTCTGTGAGAGCGTCTGAGCTGCATCCAGGTAGCAGAGCAAATCGGCACAATGGGATTGGATACCATGGTCTTGATGCCGGTCTATTTGGTTCAGGCATTCGAGACAATGTCTTAAAACATCGCGCAGGGTTCTCGCCTGAATCATGCCGCCACCCTCTCGAACGAACCACATGCCACGGTGCGGGTGCCCCAAATCATCATCGGCACGTCTTTGCCACGCACGTTGCATCGCGTCAGACCACCGGTGGGGTTGAAGCGTGAGAGTAAGTCATGCCGACATTCTGAACACTGCCTGAGCATCGGTTCGTCACTATCGGGTTCGTTTGCGGCCTCGGTTTTGAGTTCGGCCAACAACATGGATTTGTTGTCTCGCAACCACTGCAACTGCCTGTCTGATAATTCACTGGCGGGTGCGATTTCAAGTCGTTCGCCGTCAACTAAGCTAACGGTAAAGCCTGTCGCCCGGAGTCGCGTTATCGCACTCATATAGTCACCGAATCACTGGATGACTGGCTATCATGTGCCACGGCCCCACCCCTAGCGATAAGCGTTTTCTCAGAAGTTTTATTCCCATAAGTGCCTTCAGTAGCTTCGCATTCCTTCGCTTTCGAAGCCGCATTGGTAGATTTCGAAGCCACTGAAGCCGTATTCGGGTAATTTATTTCTGTGACTTTTATTCCGGCTATCAATACTCGGCGGGTTCTGGCGTCTTGTCGTTCGGTCAGCTCATGACCTAACGTAGCGGATGTGTCGATTACGCTTGCCTTGAATTTATTCTGAGCAAGCGCAAGACGGCCTGTGCCTTCACACCAGAGTCGATAAGCTGGATATAGCTTGGCACCCGCCAACGGATCACCTTGCTTGAATTGCCCAATTTCGGACTCAGCCGCTGAATCAAATTCGCATTCTTCGAGCAACCAATCAGCAACGGAACTGCCAGCCCTCATGCCCAGCAGATTGTCAGCCTTAACCCTTTCCGGCGGATCGTTCAGGCACTTATAGATATCAGTTTGAGATAGCTCAAGAAGCCAACGAATAAGCCCAGGCATCTCTGAGTGCAGCACCTTTTCTTCACCGCCGGCCAGTCGCCACTTCTCACGCTGTTGTTGTGATGGCACCGTATTAAACCTGGCTGTTAAACGCCGCCGATCCGTACCACTATCACTTGACGCAATGTCATCGTTCGTAGCCATCAGGACAAAACCGCCGTACACGAAGGTACCGGCCTGCTGTTGGTGCTTACGCTCAAGAGGCAAATGGTCTCCGC
>JAHDFH010000076.1 GCA_020628305.1 Acidimicrobiales bacterium
CTGCGACACGTTATCGATCTACGGAGGTGTTCCAACGCCGTCTATGGCTATTCGTCGCATGAAACTCCACCTAGCCTCAGAACGCTAACTGGATACAGATTTTGTTGATACTCTCTTTCTCATCACCCTAGCCTAGATTATTAATGAAGCAGAATAAAGTAGGCTAGTGACTTTTTTTCAATCCGCGTTTTACAATTTATTGCATTTCCCTAAGTTGAGTCTAACTACGATGTCGCATTCGATGTCTACTGTTGCCAATGGTTCGTTTGCCAAAAGCGGCTCGTTTACGTTGCAGTTACTCTAGATAAACCTAGCATCGATACTGAGTCAGATTGGAATCCCTCTAAAAAAATCCGCTGAAGTCGAAACAGCTTACAATCTGAACAAAGCAGCGTTTATAGATAGTCGTTTCTTTAATGAGCGAGTTTTCAGGCTTAAACCTGCCAAAAGTAATACGAACATCTGAAGCAATTAGTCGGCGCGACACTATATAAGGAGCAAAGTTTTGCAGCAATCTGAAAGCCAGCTGGTCGGTCCACTGTCACAGTGGGTATTGGACAATGTATTGGTATTTTTCAATGAGCCAGATTCGGGACTTAAGGTAGCGTTTGTCTTGGTTCTAGTGGCGTTCGCCGTCTCGGTGACAGTATTTGTTAAAAGTTACTTCTCGTGTGGCCGTCGAATCTCTAGAGTTAATAAGTTGCTTCGAGCAATTAACGGCAGAAGAGAGTTTTCAAAACCAAACGTCTATGAAAGCTTTAGTCAAAAAATTGAATCAGACAAGCTGCTTCGTCGAGCGTGGCGAGAATTCACCGAAACGACCGTTAGCCCTGAAGAGCTTGAGTCTAACTTTAAGGGTGGTGGGCGGTTTCGGCTTAACACTCGTCGTCCTCATGAGTATTTTAATCCGCAGGTAATTCGTGCTGCGAATGTGCCGCCTGATATTAAACCTAGCGCGTTTGTTGGCATTGGATTGTTAGTAACCTTTTTGGGGCTTGTGGCTGCGCTCACGTCAGCAGCAACGGCTTTCACTGGCGATTCTGGGGCGGGTGATCAAATTGAAAAAGCTATTGGTGAATTGCTGGTTGTGGCTGGGTCGAAGTTTTTCGCTTCAATAGGCGGATTAATGGGTTCTATGTTAGTGGCTCTGGGTCATCATTTTGGGCGAGTTGTTATTGCAGTTAGATTTGCGGAAATGAACGAGTTGTTAGAAGGGCGTTTGTTGTTTGTTTCTGATACTGAAGCTTCCATAGCCCAGTACAAATACGCGGTAAATCAGAGTGAAACTCTAAGCAATATGAAAGACGAACTGGTGGCTGATTTAGGTGCGCAGTTAGGCTCGCACATGAAAGACGCTGTTCATGCGATCCCGCCGATGTTGAAAGAAGCACTAGATCCGATGAATAGCTCGATTACAAAGATGTCGGATGAGTTGATAAATAACGCACAGCAGACTTCTGACGTGGTAGCGCAAACAGCAGCCGATAGTATGCTGGGTGCGATGAAAGATGGCCTGACTAATTTGAGTGAAAAGTTGAAGGATATGGGTGAGAACATGGATAAGGTCAGCGGAGGATTAAATAGCAGCTTGCAAGAGTTAAATAAATCAATCGCTGGTATGGAAAGCAGCCAATCTGGTCAATCAGAAAAAATGGTTCAAGAGTTGGAAAAAGCGACGAAATCCATGAGCACTATGTTTACCGAAACGCTAGGGAAGTTTGAAGAAGGCTTCGGTGGTGCGGCGACTGCCTTGTCCAGCAGTGCGCAGGAAGCGTCTAACTCATTTGCCAGAAATTATGCAGGCATGGCTAAAAATCTACGTGAAGAGTTGGATAGTGCCTCAGAAGAAATAGGGTCGTCGCTCAAAACTAACGTTGAGGGAATTATGTCTGGTCTTCGTAATGAACTAAAGGCTAATGGAGCTGAGCTTGTTAAAGGTGTGGCGGCATGGTCTGTTGCGAGCCAGAATAGCGCAAACGCTTTAGATCGTGTAAACGACTCACTGGAAAAAAATCGCAGCGCGTTGGAGTTCAGTGCCAAAGCGGCCAGAGAAGGAGGCTCTAGCTTGCAAAGCACGGTAAATATAATGTCTCCGCTGGCTATTGCACTCCGAGAGAGTTCAGGGCAAATAGAAGAGGCGGGGAACTCAGCTAACGCGGCGATTAACTCGTTGAAAGCTGATGTAGCCCAATCTACCGCTGCCGTCAAGAGTTTGGAAGTGCAGTGGCAGGAGCAGGGTAAATTGCTGGCAGCTAACGATAAACAACTCGAGGAAGCATTCAAACAAATTGCTATAGGCAGTGCAAAGTCGTTAGACGTGTTGAGACAGAGCGGTGAGGAAATAGATAAGCTCAGCACAAAAGTTAATGAACATTTTAAGAGTGTCGTCTCAGAACTCGCTGATGCCGTTTCTGACTTTTCTGACGCTGCCAATAAAAACCGTAACTAGACCATGGCAGACGATCACGATGGCAGTAATCACTACGTCTCGATGACCGACATGATGGTTGGTCTATTGTTTGTGTTTGTGATAATGGTTGCTTTTTTCGCACTTAAACTCAGTCGACAGCAGCTTGCTGAGGTAGAGAAAGTTCCTAAACCTGTTTACGAAGAGGTCGTGAAAGAGCGAGACCGACTCGAGCGGGAGTTACGTTTGCTGCGCTTGAGGTCAGTATCCCGTTTTAACGAACAGAGTTCTGCTCAACTTGAAACGTTAATCACACGTGTGAAGAAGAGACTAGACAACTCCGGTGTGCAGGTTGCTATTGACCTTAACCGAGGCGTAATACGTTTGTTGGGTGTTGATTTGTTTAGTAGCGGTTCTACTATCCTGCGTAATCGAGATGTCGTGCGAGATCTGTCTAAGGTGTTGGCGGAAGAGTCTCGCTGTTTCGTTTTTTTAGATAATTTTCCTTTAGGCAAGTCAGAGTGCAAGGGTCGTGTAGGTTTCATAGAGTCTATTTACGTTGAGGGGCACACAGATTCTGTCCCCATGAGCAGTGGTGAGCGAAAGGATCGAATTAGTAGTAATTTGCAGTTATCAGCGCGACGTGCCAGCAATACCTTCGAGTGGATGAAAACTAGTAGCTTAGACTTAGCGGCATTTCAAAACAGAGATGCTCAAACAGTTTTAAGCGTTGCTGCTTATGGGGAGCAACGACCAATTGCATCGAATGATGAGCCTGCTGGCCAAGAGCAAAACCGGCGTATTGATATACGGATTTCCATGCTGCAACCGCGAGATGAAGACGAGGTAGAACAGCTGCGAGCGTTGATAAAGCAGAGAAATGATAATGCTGAGTGATACGGTAAAAGTGTATCTGCAGACACCTCAGCGCCCAGACAAAGAGCAAATTGCTGGTGGCTACTTGAAAAAATTCTATCAAGATGTGGTGATGGAAGATGTTGCCATTTCAACAGACCCCGAGCCGTTGCCCGAGCATTATAAAGAGCTGTTAAGTGTAATGCGCTCTGCTGGTGCGGTGGCAGTTGAAGTACGATTATTGCGCAGAGTGGTAGCGAGTCGGTTACGCGATATTCTGTTAGAAAAAGACGCGAAGAAATTAGTTGTACAAATTTTTCAAATAGCTAGAGAGCAGCAGCGCGTGACACTTAACAAAGCCCTGTTGCGTGGTACCTTGCGCGCATTGGACGTTGAGGGAGAGTTGTTGGACAGATGCGTGGTGTATCTGAAAATGCTGCCCGCGCTGCAAATAGCAGGTTTGTGGCGCTACCGGACAACACAATACGCTCTACTAAGTAAACCCTATGGAGAAAAGCTGGCAGATCAGCTTTTTGTAGAGACATCCCAAGAGGGTACCGCAGCATTGATTGTTCAGTCTGGGTTGCGAGAGCTGGGTGATCAGGGTTTACGACAGCTCGTGCATCGAAAGCTTACGGTACGGCTTGCAACAGTGTTAGTTGACAACAATGTCAACTTAAACAATAGTTTGCATGCGTTTAAATTGTGGGAGACTCAGGCTACTGGCGAGGCGGGGTTTCGATTTCCTTACGAGCGTAATTCCACTGCAGAAAAGTTGTTACTGCCTTGGGAGAGTACTAATCCTAACGAACGCTTAAAGAATGAGCTGTTGAAGTTTTTTTTGCACCACTATGGCGATCCTAGGACGGAGCTTGCCTGGAAAAACGTCAGCGAGCGCCCGCGCGCGATAGTGAGGCGCTGGCTCGCTGAGGCTTCATTTGAACTTTTTATCGCCATCATAAAGCAGTCTGCTCCATCGGAGCAGTGGAAGGCACGAGAGACATTCTGGCGGTATTACTTGAATAACAATTATGTGCTCGATTTGCGCGTGGCCTTTGGGAAACAAGCAGCCGGAATTGCACGTGAAATGAACCGAAAATCTGGCTTAGATGAACAGCTAGCTTTTGCATCTTTACGCGGGGCGAAAAGTGATCAGTCGGTGATGGTGATGAAGTTGAAGCGTTGCACAATCGTGGAGTGGAGTCATGAAGGGAAGTTCAGGCTCTGGCGAGAGAGTAACGAAAATGCGCCTTCTCTCTATGAGCGTGAATACCATGAGTCTGATGTGAGAAGTAAAACAGCCGATGAGGCTGTAGCGCATCATGGTAGATTCTGGCTAGATAATATCGGGACAGCGATTTACAAGTATTCTGGAATTAAACCCAAATCCTAGTAGCGGTGATCCCTCCGCTTGAGAACTATATGCAGACATATTTTGAGGCGAAGCCCACACCTGAAGGTGCCGTTGTCACGTTAAACCAAAAGCAGAAAAAACACTTTTTCAGCCTCAAGCAAAGCCAAAGCGCAGTCTCGGCCGACGACTGGGAGAACACCGCTCCCGATGCGAGTTTAGCCGGGATACGTGCGCTGATGATGTTGGAAGATGCACCTGTATCATCTGACGTCACCGAAGCATGGCTCACTCAAGTCGATGGGGATAAATTGTTGTTATCTCATGGTGCAGTAGCCAGCTTGACTGCCACAGAGGCTAAGGCAATTGGGCTGGCTGATAATCCCCCATTTGATTTGGATATTTCGATTGTTGGCGCACTGACAGACCCGCAAGCGCAAATTCGATGCAGTTGGCTGGGGACTGATGGGAGGCAGGCGTCGTTGGTACGGGAAGGGGCATTTGTCTGGCAGGGTGAAAGGTGTTTTCGTTTGCCAAAAGACTGGTACTGCGTAATTTGTGCGCTAGATGCAGTTAATCAAAGTACGGACTCGGATCCAGCTGTGCGGCTACAGCTGATGGCAGAATTTCAGGCTGCGTTGGGGCAAGGGGCTAAGGATATAGGACTTCCACGTCAGTTAAATAATGTGCAATTGTCGTCAGCCAGTCGCTTTAGTTTGGATGTCGGTGCAGAACTTGGAAAGTTAAGTCTTGATCCCCTGCTGTTGGATCAGGACGATCAGGCGCTATTCCCAGAAGTTGATGCGGCTAAGTTTCTGTCTACTTTTGACAAACAAGATTTGGTCAAAGGTACCTACAAGCTCAGTGCCAATCATTTCCTGGCGCTGGACCGGGATTTAGTGCCTGCCCTCACGGTGGTAAAAAAAGTTCAAAGCGCTGACGAAACGACAAAGCGCGAGTTTCTCAAAAGCCCTTCGGGCTACATTTTCGAAAGTTTAAGTGGCAGCCCCGATGTAACTGCAGAGCAGCTGGCGGCAGTGCAGCACCTGTTTGTTGAGACGGATACATTTTCAGAGCGTGTAACGGCGATTGGTTTGTGGCAGCCACCTGTGTTGCCTTTTTACACAACGCTTAAAAACAAGTGGGTACCTGAAGAATTTGGCTTGCTGATAGCGGGAGAGCGCGTCGTATTAAAATCGGGCGAGGTGGGACCAACCAAAGAAAGGGTTTTGGAAGCTCTTGATAATGGCGAACCAACTGTTCTCGCTCCGAATGGTATGGAAATACCGGCAACGCAGGCGACAATCGAGGCCTTAGAGCACGTTGAAGGAGTTGAGAAAGTTCTTTCTCAGGACGGGCAGTTTATGGAGCCAGGGTCCGGAGACGAACCTGAATTGTTTGAGGGGGTTCAGCGTTTTGTGGTGCAATCGCATGACAACTTTGACACTGTTGAATACGACATAACGCACAAACGCAGAGCGGTTGATTTAGAGCAGCCTCATCTACCCTCTTCATTAAAAGCGACTTTGTATCCACATCAATTGCAAGGTTTGTTGTGGTTGCAGCGAGCTTGGTCTTGTGGACGTTCGGGAGCGTTGCTTGCTGACGATATGGGCCTGGGTAAAACGGTCCAAACATTGGCATTTTTACGCTGGTTGAAAGATAATCAGGTGACCAAAAAACCCTTTATGATTGTCGCGCCTGTGGCCTTGCTAGACAATTGGCAAGCTGAAATTAGGCGGCATTTGAAAGATGAGGGTTTGGGTAACACAGCTGTTTTGTACGGTACAGAGCTAAAGCGCCATCGCCGTACTGATATGCAAAAAGATGTAGTGACGGGCAGTGACTCTTTAGATAAAGCTGCGCTGATGAAGTTTGATCTACTCCTGACGACGTATCAAACTATGAGGGACTACAACATTTCCTTCGCTTCACTAGATCTTGCTTGTCTTATATTTGATGAAATGCAAGAAGTTAAAAACCCGAAAGCTCTGGTCACCAAGGCATCAAAGGGCTTTAATGCTGACTTTAAACTGGGACTAACTGGCACTCCAATAGAGAATTCTTTAGCCGATTTATGGTGTTTGTTTGACACTCTTGAACCCGGCCGCTTGGGTGCGTTAAAAGATTACGTTGCACGTTATATCAACGCTGACAATAGACGCTCCGCTATGCAGCAATTGCACGATATTTTGTTTAATGATACGCAAGCAATGCCTGCGTTAGCGCTGCGACGTATGAAGTCTGATCATGTCGAGGGCTTACCGACGAAGACAGAATATTCGATGTTGGCGCGTATGCCGGAGATGCAAAAAAATCGGTACGACCAAGCGTTGAGCGAAGCAAAGAGCGGGCACAAAGGTGCCGCTTTGAAAACACTTCAAGCCTTAAAGACGATTTCACTGCACCCGCAGTCTCCAAAAGATTTTCAGCAGACAGGGGGAATTGACGCTGACTATGTCGAGAGTTCAGCGCGCCTAAAGGAAGCTTGTAAAATTCTAGATAAAATTCATGGGGCCGGAGAAAAAGCGCTGATTTTCATACAAGAGCGTGCGGTACAGGTTTATTTTTCTACGATTATTAAACAGCGCTACAAGATGTCGAGCACACCTGAACGAATTAACGGTGCAACAGCCCCCGCCAAGCGGCAAACCATTGTCGATCATTTCCAAAGCTTGCCTGAAGGCCAGTTTGCCGTTCTTGTTCTGTCTCCAAAGGCAGCAGGAGTTGGCCTTAATATTACTGCTGCAAACCATGTGATTCACCTTTCACGTTGGTGGAACCCAGCCGTAGAGGATCAGTGCACTGATCGAGCTTACCGCATAGGCCAGAAGAAACCGGTCAGTGTTTACATACCTCAGGCAATCCACCCAGGGTTAGAGGGTGGCAGTTTTGACGAGATCCTACACTCATTATTGACGCGAAAACGTGCAGATGCTGTGGGCGTACTCTCTTTGGCAGAGGACGGATCTGAGCAGGAAGAGCTTTACAATCGTGTTATTGGAAAGAACAATACTTAAGAGACTCTGTTCATGAAGTGGGCTGTATACACACTAGTCAAGACTTAGAAGCTGATTACATTGGAGTGATCGTTGGTGATGTTTTTCTAGTTAGAGACAGAGAAATAGTCACCGAAGGTCTAAAGCTTTCTCGCATTGATAGGTCTGTTCGTGGGTTTAAAAATCTTTTGAAGCAAGAACCTGACACCGCGTAAGATTGTAGATAAAATAATCAAGAACACCTACTGAACCTTAATGTTCTAAAGATACTGGCCCACACAGTGCAAATGAACGTAGCGACGCTAAGCCTAGACTGGATGATCGAGTAGAGTTCATTGAACTTTATCTGACATTTCGGCGTGATTATGTCTCACTCGAATACAATGTTTTCTATAAAAACAATAGCAGTAGAAGTTTGCCAGCACCTTCTGACTGGGATATTCGCCTCGTAGGGCAGTGTCGGATAGTTTGTGTGTGAGCCGTTTAGATTAATCGTTAATAGTAAAC
>JAHDFH010000011.1 GCA_020628305.1 Acidimicrobiales bacterium
GTGGGTCTGAGCTTGCCTATCAACTCGTCGATGACTGGGACGCCAGTGCTAACAGCGTCAGCGTTATCTTGCAGCAGCTGTTCGTGAGCACCAATCTCACACTCTTCCCAAGTTAATATCTCAAGCGCCAAAGTAGCCCTCCTCATCTTCCGGGAGGTGGTCGATACTTCTCGGCCTCTTTTTCTGGTAGTCACCAACCGAATGGACGAACGCTCCTATCGTAGGTTTTCCATCAACCCATGAAGGTGGCTTGTGAAAGAAAGATTCAATTCTGCTTTTTAAATCTTCTACTCCAAATCCATTGTCGACGAGCTGCAGCAACTTGTCTTGTGCACCAAAGATATTGGGGTACGGATCGGAGTACTTGTACTCATAGCTTTTACACCAATGAGAAGCTAGTTCTTGTACTCCATTGGTGGAGTTACTTTGCTGTTCTTTAAAGGCTCTTTTCTCTTTACTCTTTACTCCTACCAGGGGTACCCCAATCGCCTGCCCAGACCTAACCTGACCCTTAACCCCTGGGTTACCCCTGGGTTTCTTACGCTTCCTTCCTCCTAACTTACCGTTTTTCCTGCACCTTTTAATCCACTCAATACGACCTTTGGTGCCATGAATATAGTACATATCGTCATTTCTGGTTGCTAAACCTGACTCACACAGGAGAAAAGCCGAATTATTAACACCGATTGCTGCTTCAATTTCTGCAGCACTTAATTCGTACTTTTCGGTGTTCGTGCACCACCTCCAGACGTTCGCCATTCTGCCAATCGCGGAGAAATGATCTATGTTCAAAAGGTTGGCGAGCACTTGAAAACGAACATCACCCCAGGCTTTTTCTTCTATGTTGGTGCGCGGCATCAGTTCAACGCCTCTGGTGACCTGGCTACCATCATCAACCCAGGTACCCCGCATACGGTAGCGTCAGGATCTTCAAACGCTTCACGTCCTGACTGCTGATCTGCAACATAGTTAGGCAGATGCCCGCCCGCTCCACTGGCGACAAAAAAACCTGCAGCAGTCAGTCGCTGGAGTTTTTCGTGAAAATACTTACCAGCCCACTCTTCCCCCCTAAGCATAGACTCAGCCGTCAAGGAACCATCAGTCTCTGCAAGGTAGTAAAGTTCCACCAGGATTAAGCGGTCACTGAAATTAAGCCCATAAAAATCGTCGTCTTCAAACATCCCCTCAGGTAAGTACACAGAACCATCACACATTGTTTTCTCTTTGCTCATTTGTTCTCCACCCCCATAATTCTCTTCACCAAATCTCCTAAATCCATACGATAAACCTTTGCCAGCTTGACCAGAGTTTCTAGCGATGGCCGGGCTCTCCCGGACTCCCAAGAACACACCAGTGGCGAAGAAACTCTCAACGTCCTAGCCAGTTCGTTCGACCCAAAATTGTTTTCAACTCTCATTTTTCTAAGTTCCTTCCCGATACGCTCGGTGTCTTTAAAGGTGAATGTGCGGCTCATAGCGAGCCTTTCCATGTAAAACTGTTACATGCCAGTGGGTTTGTCAACGCTTGCTCCCCACATTCAATCCGCTTACACGCAAGTTGCTGTAATGTAATTGGATTGAAGACCAAACGAGACCATAGCGGGTATACGGCAATGCCTGTAACTGCAGCCTGGTGTGATCGCGTAATGGATTCTCTTGAGCAGGCAAGAATGTCCCAAGCTGAGTTAGCTCGTGAGGTTGGTGTAGAACCATCACTCATCACTTCAATGCTTCGTGGCAGGACCAAGTCATCGGATTTTGTTGAGACCATCTCTGACTTCCTAGATATCCCCCACAGTGGGTACGATCTGCTTCCTGATGGTGTCCGTGAGTTAGCCCTGGCTGCTCGCAAGCTAGACAAGAAAACCTTAGGCAAATTGCTTAAGGTTGTTGAAAACACATAGACTTTCTTCAAATTTATTCCCATTTTTTGCGCACCCTTCCCATTCGCGCAATGCAGCGCGTTAAATGCTTCTTACGACTAGTTATTCTGTGGGACTCAAGATGTTCGCACTTGCTGGTGCGTAGAACGAATCAAGGGTCACCCCAAACTCTGCTGACAACAGCAGCAAAGCGCTTTCCGGACAACGGCTGGTCCCGTGCTCCCAGTGATGAATGGTCGCTGCGGAGACGTCGAGGATCTTGGCCAGCTGCCTTAAGGAAAGATTTCGGCTTTCTCGGAGCTGTTTAATGCGGGCTCCAACACGCTTTGTCATAATCTGCACACTTAATTGTTTAACACTTCTCAACACTCAGTCAAGAACATACTGGCTAATACTTTTAAACAGGGTGTAAAATACAATTAACGCAATGAGTCGCAGGCAACCACCAAAAAAGATCAGTGTTACACCAGAGTGGTGTGAGCGCGTCGAAGCCGCCCTTTTCTCTCGTCAGATGAGCAGGTCAGCGCTAGCGCAAAAGGTGGGTTGCAATCGAGCGACAATTAGCTTTCTGCTTAACGGACAGCAGGACTCAAGTGAATACGTTAAGGATATCTGCCGCGTCTTACAGATCCCAGAACCTAACAATGGCAACGAGGACCAGGAGTTCATGAAAAGGGTCAGAGAGGCAGCAGGACAGCTGTCTGAAGAGGAATTAATGATGGTCGAGTCCTTCATTGATACACTGATCAAGCGAAAAGCCAATGATTCCAACGACTAGCCTTTTCATGTCAGCCCCTACCTGTACCTATTAAATAACAAGTTCGAAGAACGGTTATTCGAAACGCAACTTTTGCGTTCAATTAACGATAGGAGAGTATCATGGAAAAAAAGACCAAAAAGCTCATCGAAAAGCTAACAGAATTGCTAAAACATGACCCTTGGTCTGCCCACCTCACTCTCAGTCTACTCGAAAATATGACCCGAATTCCTGACGGAGCCGTTAATAAACTTAAACAAAGTACTTGAATTTGGAAATCTGTTTAGGTAATCTAAACAGGATGGTGATTGGTAGATGTATTAGTTATTACAGCGCAGAGGGGCTGCTTGAATGTTCCGCGTGCTCAGACGATTTCGTTAGTTCAAGCTCCCCCGCTCCTAACCTCTGCTTAGATTGCGCCAATAAGGAGTGCTATGACTGTAGACAGCTAACGCTGAAGCACCCGGGAGCAACTTACCATGAGACGTGCGATGCCTGCTTGTCAGCATCGGATGCTCAAGAGGTAGTGCAGAGGCTGATCGACACTGTGCAACAGGCTGTGGGCTCACTCATCGCGATAGGAGCAAACCAATGAGTGTTATCTGGAGGCCTCTTCCGCCGCGAACTACTGTTCCGAAGAAACAGGATGCGCCACGCGGTGTAGTAGTAAGGAAAGGAAAGCGATTCGAAACAGCAGACATTGTCGAGGGGGTCTGCTCGTGAGCGCGCTGTCGACACAATCCGCTTCTCAGCTTGCTTTGCTAAGAGACACGGTAGCCAAAGACCTGACAGAGCAGCAGTTTCAACTCTTCGCTGCAATCTGTCAGCAGACTGGCCTTAATCCTTTGAGGCGCGAAATCTATGCCATGAAGCGTGGTGGACAAATGTCTATCATCTGCGGAATCGATGGTCTTCGAAAGATGGCGCAGGCCACTGGCGAATATAGAGGGCAGCAAGTTCCAGTTTACTGTGGCCCAAGTGGTGAATGGACAGAAGTTTGGACGGACAGCAAACCTCCTGTTGCCGCAAAGGTCACAGTTATTAAGAAAGATGGGACGGCTGTTTCCGCAGTGGCTCTTTGGGTTGAGTTTGCACAGAACTCTCCGACATGGAAGAAGATGCCGACGGTAATGCTAAGCAAGGTTGCCGAGAGCCAAGCGTTACGGAAGGCTTTTCCAGCACAACTCAGCGCAGTCTATGAGCAAGCAGAGATGGAGAAGCCAGTGGATGTTTTTGTCGCTATTTCGAGGATGGAACAGTGTCATTCGATGGATGAATTGCTGGAGGTAGCTAAGGAGTACCGGGACGTCAAAGGTGACGATCGAAAACGAATATCAGCCGCTTACCACAAGGTTCGCGAGCAACTAGAAGAACAAGAATAAAGAAAAGGAAAAAAGAATGATTGAAGCAATTTTAGAGAACACCAGATTAAGTCTATGGACGAATCAAACTAAAGATGGTCGAAAGTTTATGAGTGGCCCACTGGGAGCAAACCATAAAATCTATATCAACTTTGTGGATGGTGCTGACGGCAAGAAACCAAATGCCACTCTCACAATTCGTAGGCGTAAAGAGGACGAACAACAAACTGGTGGCTTCGGTGGAAACAATGCAAGCGGAAACGCGCCGTTCTGACCTGCCAAGCTTTTCGAAGTTAGACCGGGCATTCGCCTGCCCGGCATCGGAAGTTTTGCAGCACCGGCCAAAGAAGGAAGACACCAAATATTCCGGCCCAGGGACTTTGAAGCATGAGCTTATTGCTTCGGCGTTGCTAGGTGATGAGAGCGAAGAAGTCGTTATAGATGGCGTCGACTACTCACCGCTTCGCGACAGGCTCACTGGTGACTTGATAGTGGAAGGCTGTTTCACATGGAACATTGTTGCGAAAAAAGGAAGGTCTCTTGGTACACACCATCGGGCCTACGACAGTATTTCAGATCACGAATCTCCAGGAACGCTCGACTACGTTTGTGTGCGAGAAGACGAAGTAGAAGTCATCGACTTGAAAACAGGATACGTTTGGGTTTCACCAAAAACTTGGCAGTTAAAGGCCGCCGCATGCGTCTTAGCGAGTGTGTATCCTGGGCGATTAATCACCACAACTATCGCGCAGCCAAACAGAGACGGGGTATTAGAATTCCGAAGCATCTCTTACGATGCGCTAGGGATAGCACTACTCGAAGGTGAGTTTGGCGCCAATTGGAGCGTGTTTTTGGAAGGGGCAGCTACCGCCTCAGAGCATCTAAAGCGAAACAGCCATCCAAGTGTGACCCATGGAAAGCACTGTACTTACTGCCCTGCCCGACTTGATTGCCCCGCTCATCAGCTAGCTGTCCCTGGCGGCTTCGCGCTTGACGGGATGACTATTATAGAGGTGTTTGAGCGGATCCAAAAAGCAAAGGCGTTGATAAAGGATGCCGAGTCCTGGACCCATGAGTATGTCTCTCGAAATGGGGGCGTTGTTGTGGATGGCGAAAGAACCCTGCGGTTGTCTGCAAGAAATAGGCGCGTCATTGTAGACAATGAAAATGCGCTTGCCGCAATCCCCGAAGAAGAACTTGATGTGGTGGCGCCAAGAAAAATCCTTCTCTCTAAACTTAGCGATGAGACCGCAGAGAAAGTGGAGCCATTTATCGAAACCAGAGAGAGCCTAGTGCTCAAGATTTCTAACTAATCCCAGTAGCTACAAAAAATCAAACTACCCTAACTTTGGGGTGCTGGTGTGTCCGACCA
The DNA here is from genome assembly GCA_020628305.1 of Acidimicrobiales bacterium. Lineage (GTDB taxonomy): Bacteria > Actinomycetota > Acidimicrobiia > Acidimicrobiales > SZUA-35 > JAHDDW01. The sequence goes on from JAHDFH010000011.1 coordinate 5,373, forward strand.
CACCAAATCATAAAAACACCGTGAATCAGACATGAGCACGCCGGTGCCCCACTATTAAGAAGGAGCTGTCGATGAGATCCCAACGGACGTCATTAGAAGCATTTAGAAAAGTTTTACCTAAATCCCAAACTGACCGAGCCAGAATCTTTACCTACATCAAACGATGGGGAGATTACGGACGGACTTGCCAGGAAGTTGAGCTGAAAAGCGGCTGGCCTCATCAGAGTGTTAGTGCACGTATCTGTGAACTCCGGAAGCAGAAGTTGATTGTGGATTCAGGAATGAAACGAAAAACACTTAGTGGCAGGAATGCGATTGTTTGGGTCGCCAAGTGAAATTAGTAGATGATTCTCACTTAAAGCGGCTTGCGAACATCATTTCCAGTCAACTGAGACTTGTTATACGCCAAGAGCTTAGGGTTATTGTTGCGGAGATGACTGACGCGCCAAAAACACAACGAAAGGATAACCAATGGCGCAAAAAAGAAAGTACGTCTCCGACCCGATTAAGCACAGGAGGTGCTGGCGGGTCAAATTCAGCGATAAATACGTTAGAGAAACAGGCCAAAGAAGCTGGCGATCATTTTCGCCAGACGACTACGAGGACCCGGAAGCGGAAGCGTGGAAATTCGTAAACATCGTCCGCGAACGGGCGGATGCAGGCTACTACACCATCGGGCAAGCGATCACCGACTTCATTGCCGAGAAGAAGATGCGCGGCAGAAAACCGCGCACCCTTGAAAGCTATAAAGAAAGGTTTATGAGAGTGTTTGTTGGCGAGGATTTAGACTTAGGCGTCTCTGATATTGATGAGGCCCTCGCGCGAGAGCTTTGGGACGCTTACGTCTCAAGGCCTACTAGGCAAACTGGAGAGCCGCCATCTGGTGCTACGCTTTCTGGAATCAAGATAAACCTCAGTACACTGTGGCGTTGGCTGCGGAAGAAAAAGTTTGTCGAAGTTGACGTGTGGGAAGAGATTGAAATACTTGCTCCAATCAACAGCGGCAAACCGACACTGCGAGCAGATGAAGCCAAGAAGCTGCTGACCGCTTGCGTGATGCGACCCAAAGAGCGTGGTGCTCTTGGCGTAGCAATCGCGTTAACGATGGGACTCAGGGCCAGCGAGGTAGTAGGTATTATGCCTAGGGATATAGATTCAGAAGGGACCATCTTGCACGTTCAGGGTACCAAAACCAAAAATGCAAAACGGCCACTCCAAATCCCATCGCTACTACAGCCCTGGATTGCTGACATGATGACATCTCGAGGGTTGTTCCCGGGCAGTCACCGCGCAAAACATAACGCGGGATGGTTGCGTAGGCAATGCAAAACCATGTGCAAGCATGCTGGAATTTCCGAGTTTGGCCCTCAGAATCTGCGAGCATCTCACTCGACATTGGCACAGGAAGCGGGTGCAACAGGACAGCTCGTAGCGGCCTCGTTAGGACATGGCGATGTGTCCACCACCTACCGTCATTACACGGCAGATGGAACTCGTGAGTCAGCGCAGATCAAGAGAGTAATGGGAACTCTAAATCCGGGAGTTAAATCATGAAAAAAGTGGGTACCGTAACGGCATTCAACAGGTACCCACAGTACCCAAAAGCTGCTCTAAATTGCCGCGAAAGTGGTCCCAGCAGGAATCGAACCTGCGGCCCCCGGATTAGGAATCTGCCTAAAATGTAATCATGTCGACCACATGCAAGGGTCCCATTTTCCCACCGAGCGTTAGTCATCTTTTTTTAAACAGGAAACTGGGTACCGATTTTTGCATTCAAAAGAAGCCCTTCCGTGCTGCGGTTGGGCTTCTTTTTTGCGTCGTTAATTCCATGCACTCGGAAGACCATTTGCATCAAGAATTGCTTCGTACCAACGCAGCAATCCACGCAATGCATGTGCAACTTCTACCCCTCCCCATCTCGGAGAATCAGGCAGGCAAAGAGCCTCGCATTCAACGCGCCAGTTATGGATCGCTTGCAACGCTTCTGGCGTATCAATAGAAGCAGCTAGCTCGCAGGTTAACGCCATCAGCTGTCGGTTCATCACGTTTTCAGCGTCAAAGTTCCAATTGCCCGTAGCTATTTCCCGCGCAACAACTGCTCTGAATAGTTTTAGGCACCTAAGGTGCTGTCGAAGTAGTTCCGGCATTGATTTGGCTTGTAAGACTTGCAAGCTTGTAGAGCTTCTTAGTCCATTGCTCATAGGTATAGTTGAACTTCCTAACTCGAGCGGGATAAGCACCGACGTTGCCTTCGATGGTCTCTATATCAACCTTGCCGTCAGGTCTCACCTTTACGTCTGAAACGATGCCAACGTGCCGAGTCCATGTTGTCTTCCACTTTCGTTTCGGTCCTCTGTAGAAGCAAATAATGTGACCTGGCTTTACATTCTCTGGAGCCACCTTACAGCCGATGGTCGCTACATTGTCAGCGAGCCGTTTGGCGCCAGAGGAGACTTTGAATTTAAGTGCAACGCCATCTTTTCTTGAGGCCCAAATCAGACAGTAGCTAATAAATGCAGCGCACCAAGCCTCCCTGGAATTAGCTGGCCTGCCAACGGATGTTAAGTATCGGTCGACATTCTCGCCGCCATTGTTGGCGCCAATCTCAGCTTTGCCCAGTTCGTTCGCTGCAATCTCCAAAGTCTTAAGCTCTAAGGATCTGGCCGCCAATTCGTCCAGCGTTGGCAAACGTTTGATAAATTTTTTAAACCGCTGATATATGCTCTTCTTCACCATGAGTACCTCAATCCAGCTAAAGCCCTAGTCTTCCAAGTGTCTTCTCGATAAATTGTCGCGTCCGCTGCTGCAGACCAGTTCTTTGAGATCCTGGCCTTGGCACTGATGCCAGCACCAGCCAACATAGCGCTGGAACCAATGTCAGAAAGAGCGAATCCGTATATGTCGACACTTCCAGCACCGATTTCCATAAGCTGAGCGTCATCAAGCAAGTTGCTTGTGTGCTCGTACGCTTGCTCAATTACAGGCGGAATAAGTTCTTCTTTGCTTATTCCGCTTTGAGCTTTTCCGGCTCTAGACCGGCTTCAATTTCAGCTTTGCGTACCGCCGCACCAGCCGCCATTGCAGCTTTCTTTTCACTAGCCCTACCTACCGAATAGACTGGCGTCGGAAGCATTCCACCAATGAAAGCAAGCCGCCCAATCCAAGCGCTGTCAGGGTTTCCTTGGGTGATGATAAATGCAACTAGCCCGATGACCATTGCGATGGCGGTTAGCCAAAATTCTGTTGTTTTATATCCTGGTTTCATTGTTCATTCCTTATCCTAAAAGTTGCGCTAACGCCGCTGCTACACCACCGCCCGCAACTGCCGAACCGACCATGTAACCTACTAGCTTGTTGGTTCTCTCTTTGTACTTTTCTAACTCTTGCTCGACTCGACCTAGCCGTTGCCCTTGACTCACGCGGGAAGTAAGCACGCTGGCTATTTCTTTTTCGACATTGACAATTCGTCCATCGCACCGCGCCACATCAGTAGCAATGTTCGTAATTTCTCTGAAAATCCCTGAGATGTTAGTCGCGTTTACATCTGTGTTGGTTGGTGCTCTAAACTCTTCTTCGCTGTTCATCATGTTTCCTTAGGCAAAAGTGGTAACCGCCGACGAGATGACAAGCTGCCCATCTCTTACAACCGGGTAGCGACTGCCAGATGACAGCTCTACCCAAATGTCATAATCAAAAGTGCCCTCACCAAGCGCGTTGGTGTCTGCGCCCAAAAGATAGATTTCTGCCTTCCCATCCGTTTCAGGGGCCAGAATATTTATCTCTGCCGAGTCATCTGATGTTTTTGCTAGTAACGGAGGGTCCGGGTCGGAAATGCTCGCCTTGAGAGAGAAGAACACTTTAGCCCCAGTTAGATCGGTAGGCGTTTTCTCTGCGCCTCCACCTAGCACTTCTTGTGACTCAACGACCTCAAGTAAGAGTGTCATCGATTGTCCCTTTGAAAGGCGTTTGGCTTTGCCGCAGCCCACTAGCGGCACCCCAGAATTGCTCTAATTGGAACTGAAAGACTCATCTTCGCTTTAAGTTTCGTACGAACAGAAACCCTACTAGAGATATTTTGAGTTGCTAGGAGGCTTCCCTTTACTGAAAACCCCTCGACCTTGCCCTGTACCCGATCTGCGACAGAAAGTGCACCAGACAGCTCCCTTAACAAAGGCAGCTCCCCTGTTCCATCCAGGTACTCTACTGAAAGCACATCCCCTGGACGTGGAGCACAGAGAGGATCTATCGATATCTCTCCAGTCAGCGGATCAACCTCTGTCCAAGGATCGCCATCTGGGTGTCTTATTGCCACCCCGTTTAGACGAACCAGTGTACTGCCTGCTAAGTAAGCGCCAGTGGTGAAGAAAGTGCTGTTTAGCCCATCCACCGCACCAATCAAAATCTCGTCTTTCCATTGGGCCATCAGCGAACCTCCAAATACTCGACGGTGATCACATCGTAATCATCTGGGACAAATCCCAAATCAAAACGCCGTGTGCCGTCCTCGCTATGACAATTGTAAACTTTGGCGCCGTTAAGAAGGAGACGTAGACTGCCTTTCAGGTAGTCCGTCGGCGTAGTGAAAGATTGTCGGACACCGTCTGGACGCTCAAGCGGCAACCGGTTAACCCAACAGACACCCACTACCACCACCAATGGCCAGAAAGAAGGCCCCACCCAAAGTTAATAATCATGATAAGCGGCATCCACTTCTTTCCTGCTTTTCGTAGAATTTCACTGTAGGTATTCCCATCCTTCTTATCGACGGCCAAATAGATATCGATAGCGATAAACACTAAAGGAAAGGTAACGAGGATGATTACTGCGGTTTGGATTGATATCATGAGATTTCTCCTAAAATAAAATGTCGAATGGTGGCGCCTCCCCCAATTGGGTTATCCAGCCATCCGGTTAAAATATCGGCGGTGATTTTATTCTTAAGGCCATCTAGTGAGACCTCGATAAACTCTTCCACTTCTTGCTTTAGCGAAGCCATATAAGCCGTGCCAAGTGCTATAGCTTGCGATACGTCGCCTGACGTCTCGGTTGCAGCCAAAAGACCTACAACACTGATACTCATATTGTCGATAACATTACGCCTGCGACGGCGCCCCTCCGTCCTCGACTCTGCGTTGTTGTAATATTTGTGACGGATCTTGGTGTCGCCTGCACTGCCGTCCTCCCTGTACCAAGTGATGGTTTGCGTTCTAGCTCTTGCGAGAGCCGAGGAGTCTAACGTGTAAGAAAAGTTCTCTTTGACGACCAAGTCGCTACCAACCTTCTCTCCCGTGGCATCCAAGGCGCAGGAGGCGAAGTAGTTGACGTTCAGGATCCTTCCTTTTTGCCATTCTATAATTGGATGCAACCGGACGTTCAACCCGTTCACGTAATTGATGCCATGGGGAACCTCCTCAGTGTCATACATATCTGCATCAGGGATGTATCGGTATATCTTGTAGTCGGTGGGACGCGTCACGATTTAAACTCCACAGTAAAGGTCGGGTAAAGGAACGCGTACGAACTTGAAGTAGCTAGCGGCAAAATTACGTCCCCTTCCTGAAACAAATTGTTCAAACTCAAATCAAACTCAAAAAGATAGGTAAGCGTAGTACTGGTCGCAGTCAGCACGTAAGGAAGACCTATTGGATCATTTTGAATAGTCGCCGTCGAAGCAGCGCTGCCCGTCACGCGCTGCCTTACAAGGTTCATAGTGTAAGTGACGTTTGCTCTGCTTACCGTCGCCCTCACCAAAGCTTTTGTAATCGTCGAATCTTTTTGAACCAAGAATCCTCTACCGAACCTTGGAGGGTTTAACGAACCGTAATTGTAATTCCAGTGGAGATAACTAAACCCGTAGGAAGTGTTGGGTCCGTACCAGCGGTTGAGATATGCGTACCATCGTCCGGAGGCGGTCTGAACAGTTGTCTCCTCAGTGGAGGAAACGCTTGTGATGTATCCAGCATCATTGACGAATTGAGAGACGTTTGTCCCCGGCTGACTCGCCGTGTCAGCAAGCCCTCCTTGAATGTAAGTGGCAAAAGCAGTGGAATGTTCAAAAGCTGCGCTACCCAAAGGAGGAGTGCCAACGATGTCATTGTAGTCACCTGTCACTGCGACCGTTGCCAGCTGTTGAGGCTGCACTGCCGTGTCGGCCAGAGTTCCCTGAGCAGCTGTCGCAAAGTCTGCAGCATTTGCTGAGGCAGCTGTTCCCAAGTTCGGCGTACCTGCCAAGTCCGAGTATTGATTAGAAGTCGCCACCGGTGACAGGCCCGTTACTGTTGACGCGGGTTGTGTGCCAACATGTTCGCTTCTGTCCTTGGCATCTTCTATTTCTGCGCGCAAAGAAGCGGCATCCACGACCACGGACTGTGTGTCTACTTGGTTGATAGGACTGCCATCTTGAGCCGAGACAGTCAGCTGCCCCGCGGCTCTGGCGGCTTCGATCTGGTTTGCAGCGTTTTCTATGTCGCCTTGATCGAACCTTTCATCTGTCACCAGGTTTACCGTCTCAGGGTGAACCATCACCAAGTTAAGCTCAGAAATTTCTACTGTCGGGGTAGCCCCAGTAGTTGTTATAATCATAGCCACCTCTCCACGAAAAGATTCGCTCGATATATTGCGGCGTTGTCGTTGACCGTCGACGCTGCGAATTGAAACTGAAAAGAAATCGTAGAGCCCGGCACTGTGTTCACGTAGACGCCTTCCAGGGTTCTTACGTATCGTTGGTTGGTCCCGTATGGACCTATCCCTGCTGTGTCTTGCGGCTCTGCCACCACCCTGTCAACGATCGAAGACGAGTTGACTAATAGATCGCATACGAAGTCAGTCCCAGCGGAGTTCAGTGACCAGACATAGTTTAACCAAACTCTGTATGTCGCAGCGTGTTGCAACACAAAAGATTGGTTTATGTAGTCAATCAAGGTGGTCGTGTTGTTGTTTGCATCAGTTGTCTCCTGGAAGTGATGCCTGTCCAGGTACGTCACCAATCTGCCAGTTGTCAGGTATTGCGGGTGGTCATCGTCCGTCAGCCCTGTAAGTGCGCCATGGTCTACAACGGGGGGGATAGGTGTGGTCCAGTTGGAGCCGCCAACACCATCGGCCGTCAGCACTTGGCCAGAAGCCGCAGTCGATGCGCCTTTGGGCTCATGCAGTTCGGGATCCGTCAGATTGCTATGTTGGATTAATGCACTCATGCGTGAGTCACGAAATCGCAGCCAGCAATAATGATGCATAGGTCTGCGGTAAAGGTTAAGTCCTCTAGAGGAAGAAGCCCTGCCAAGCCTGTGGCATTGATTTGCAGCTTCTCGTCTCCCCCTGGGTTCAATATCGATGTCGTAATATTGGTTCCAGCTACGATCTTTTCGTTCAGATACTTAGAAGTCGTATCGGCATCAGTTACGCCAACCCTCTCGTCTAAGTTTCTAGGATTCTTCGTTTGCGCCATCAGCTTCCACCTTTTTCTTTGATTTACGCTTTCGAGATTTCAGTTTATCCTTAGGTTTAGTCCCAACAGCTCTGCGTTCTTTTTCAGGAGCGGCCTCGCGCATCTCAGCCTTTTTAGTCTCTTCCTTTATCGCAGCGCTTAAGAGTTTAACGACCAAAGATGATTGCTCAGAGCGCCCTTGCGTTAACAGCTCTTGCTTTTGCAAGTTCTCAACATAGGACTCAACTAATGCCAAGATCCTTTTTATGTATCGCTTGCAGTTGGCAACCTCCTCTATATCTCGCAGGTCTTTGTCTTCGTCGACCTGCGCAAGAAGAGCTTCTACTTTTTTGCGAACCTCCCCGACGGCTTGTTTGCCGCCGGAGAATTGTTCTTTTTGGCGTTGAGCAGACTCAAACATGTCCTCCATGCGAACGCCGAGTTCGTGGTAGATTAGTTTTTTGAGTTCTGATTTTTCAACTGCCATTAGTTAGTCCTTGTTACGCAAAGCAAATTACGGAAACGCTGTCGCCAATTTCCAGGTCAAACTCAAACTTAAGTTGACCATCAGCTAACGATGTTCCTGGGTAGTAATCGCAGTCAGCTGCCGCGTTGAGTCCACCGCGCATCCTTTGACCGTTAACGTAAACGTCGTAGTTTTGGATGAAGTCCCCAGCAGACATGTCAGGCAATTGAAAGTTGAGGTTCGAGCCTCCAGCTATTCCGCCCACATCAACGTCGGCAGCGGTGTCTACTAGAACCTCCGCTTCACCGACCACTCTTTGAGTCGCTGACACTCCAGCTTGACAAATGGCATTGAGAAGGGACACCTCTCCGAATTTCGCTTCGAAGTCGTCCCACTCTGCAGGAGCTGCAGCAAGCGCGATTCCGTCGGCGTCGGACCAGGTAGATCCGCCCCGGTGAATGTCTGTGAAGTTAAGATCTCCACCCGACTCAAGGTCTAACGCGCCAACCGACTGAACTTGCAACGCTCCAAAGCTGTTGATTGTGTTAGGTGTTACACCTACCTCGATAACTTCCAGCGGGTTACCGAGAGCAAACGATGCGCCGTTCATGAAGTGGTTGTTCACAGCGTCGGAGATGAACTCGTCAACGTCGCTTTCAACCTTTACGGAAGATGTTCCGGATGCGCTTCCTTCGGTGACCGTAAACAACGCTGCTTCTTGGTCGTCACGAATGCCCCAGGCAAGGCCAGGCCCTTCTAGGTCTAAAGTGGCGTTGCTGGTAAGATCTACCGGAGTAACTCCTTGGTTGTCGTATGCTAGCTGCCTCGAAACGGTAGTAGCCCCTGCTCCAATATCGATAGCAGCAGAGTTAAGAAAGTCGCCTTGTGATAAATCTTCAAGCCGGATTCTCTCGCGGTAGCAGTAGTTAATTACCTTGCCTTGAATGTCAGCGTTAGGCACTGCAATGAGGTCATCGTTGGTGTTGTTAACAACGACAAAAGAGATTTGAAGTCGATCGACAGCGTCGGTAGCTGTGTGACCGTCGGTGGCGGACTCCGACTGGAGGAGACCCCAGATTTCTTTGCCGCCCGACAGGATTGGATCGCCAGTTGACCCGTCAACAATTTTAACAAGGTTGTGTGGGTCAACGGCGGTAGGTCCGCCAACTTCATCAAGTGCATGCGTTCCGAACGTCCCAGCGTGAGCTGCAGCTACAGTTCCGAGTGTTGTTACAAGGCCAACAGCCATTGTAGAGTTGGCCGGGTATTCCCCTGCGCCAAGAATAACAAAGTTGTCTGCAGCACCGACTGTTACGTCAACCAGGGTCTTGGCAGCACGTAGGACGCGCTTTTTCTCAAGAGCATGGAGTGCTTCGTTGATGTCCTGGATGCCGCGAATGGTTCCAGCCTCAAGAGCTGTAGGTGCCACAAGAGCGTCATGCCAATTGGTTTCGCCGATGAGACGGTTAATTTGAGACCTGATAGAGTTCAGGTCATCTTCTGCGGATGCGGCTCCACTTTCTAGTGTGGCACCTGCCGGTAACGTATCATCGTACGTCCCCGAATTTCTAATTTGTACGTCCTGTCTAATGAATGTTCTACTCATACTTCCCCCGAAAGTTTTGTTAAATTTCGCCTAGTGTTTAAAGCGCACTAAGCCCGAGTTACAGTATCGAGCGACATTCGGAGACGCAGGGATTTAAGGTTTGTAGTAGGTGTATTCGAGTCCAGTCACGTAAGCGACTCCAGAAAGACGCCGAATGCTTATGTACCCACCTGTGCCCATAGTGAATGGGGACGGGATATTTAGAACTACAGTATTGCTTGCCACTCCGACAACAGTTGCCGTTGTGGTTTCCACGATTGCTGCGCTCGTTGCTGCTCGAATGGTTAAATCGGAAGGCGTTAGACTGCCAGTGTGAGCGTAAACGGTGACCGAAGTAACAATCGTTCCAGTTGGGAGGTCAAACCCGTACTGTGCGACATCTCCGGTTGCTGTCAGCTCAACTGATTCTATCGGCCCGTTGGCTATATCTGTAAAATAAGCTGCACCGTTCATTGTCGCAAACGACGAGGCTCCGACTACCACTTCCAACTCGCCGTGGCTGCTGTTTACTACAGCATCTTGCAGGGCATTAACTGTCGTGTGGGGCAAAGGTCCAGTGTCTGTTGCATCGTAAATTCTGTCTTTTGGCCAACTCATACTATCTCCTTCAAATTGACAACCCAGCAGGATAAAGGGCGTCAACGCCAACGCGACCAGTGCCGCACTTGAAGCCTTCCAAATCATCGATTGCTACTCCGTGGGCATGCGCCGGCCCTTGTTTGAAAATTTGTTGTTGAGCCGACTCAAGGTCGTACTCTCCAGCTAAAGCTGGCGATCTATATGCAAACCAATTCAGGGTGCGCGCCCCGCTCGGCTCATAAACGTTAAAGTCTTTAAATCCACAGGATGCGCTAGTTCCGCCACTCTTATCGATGTCAATTACACCAAAGCCGCACCATCTAGGCTTGCCTGGGCCCGTGACGGTCACCGTTTCTTGGAAGTTGCCGGAGGTGTCGAGGTATCCAAGCGAGTACTGGTCGCCCCCGAGGTACCTGATGGCAAGTATATCTGGCATTACCGCAGCGATATTTGTGACAGGACTATCGTCATGGGAGTAGTAAAGCTTCTTGGTTGGGTTGTCCGCGTATCCGTACCATAGCGCTTCGCCTTCAACACTTCTTACGGTCAAGCCAGCGATGGCTCCTGGGGCCACGGTTCCATTAACGGTGATATCGATTGAAAAGATTGCGCCGTCGACATGTCCAGAAAGAGACGTCTCCCTAAATGGAGCGTCGCCTCCATGTTGATACGATGTGCCGTTTTCGGCTGCAGAGAAGGCGCAAGTGCACACGCCGCCCGAGATAGTAATTGTGGAGCCGTTCCCATACCTGCTTAGCCAAATCCTTGAGGGGCCAACAGTGTCATCAACAGAAAAGTCATCCGTTCTCGTGGGGCCTGGTTCGATGATGACGACATCTTCTGCAGCAAGGCCGAAGCCTGGCTCAAGAGATTTAGCCATTTCTTGTATCGTATAACCTCTGTGCTGTTGTAGACGCCCCAACAACACCCGCCTACGCTCGTCTATCAGGTCGTGTTTGCCTGGAGCTACGAGGAATACGTCTTCCCAGGAAGAGAGTTGGTCGCCATAAGCCCTGTCGGGCAGAGCGTTGTCCAAAAAGTTTTTTGCGCTTGCAGAGTGGTCTCCCAACCCAACACTCAGCGCAGCTATTAGTTTTTGAAAGTTGCTGTCGAAATCCTTTGAGTAAGCTGTGCCTACAGGCAAATAGTCTGAAAGCACTTCTGCACCATCAAACATGTGAGTGGTGATAAGTTCGAATTCGTGAGCAATTTCCTCTGGGCTTAGTGCTTTGTCATCAATGGCTAAACAATGAAAGGTCGCTCCCGTCGGCAAGTGGTCGCCTGTCAGGCCTCTGCCGATAAGCGTGGTACCTATTCCTGAAGCGCCCGTCTCAGCGAGTGTCGTAGTTTCACCGAACATATAAACACCATTGATGTAATAGCGAATTACGGCGCCTGCCGTGCTTACCCACTCCCTGGTCACTGCTAGGTAGAAGTGGTCTAAAGGAATCTCATATGAAAACCCTGTGGTTCCCGCGTCTCCTGAAACGTCGTCGTAGGAAAGCTTTATGGTTCCAAAGGCGGCATCATCGCGTGTGATGCTAAGTGAAAAGGTAGTCCCGAAGGCATCGCTTCGGTGAATTATTACTCCTTTGTCACCGTCTGCGTGCGCTTTCAGATCATAGGAAAGTAAGACTCTGATAGTTAACGACCTCCTCAAATCTAAGGCTTCCACTTCAGGAGGGTTAAGGCTTAGACCAGGACCGAACTCTCGCCCATAAGGTGCAAGTCCTGTCTCAACAACGAAAGGAAGTGAATCGCCAGCGAAAGCCGGAGCGTCCGCCAGCGATCCAACATCGTCACGGGGAAAGATGCTTGTCGTTCGCTCGAGGAAGCGAAATCTTGAGATCGTAGTCATCTTAGTCTAAAGGTATACGCGTAGCGACGTGCGGGTGGGATAATTGAAGGAGGTGTGGGCGCTTCGAAAGGCTCAAGAACTGGGGGCGGCTTCGGGTCGGATGTCCCCACACTTCCTCCTTCGCCGCCTCCCCCGTCGTCTTCTTCCTCTGCATTCGCAAGGTTGTAGATGTTTTCACACCCAGGAGAGGTCTCCCAAAGAGGAAGGACAACAAGGTCGGCATCAATCGTTACCGTCTCTGGCTTAATGCTGCCATCAGGCAGAGGCCACAGCAGTCCAACGACTATGTCAGCGTCGATGGTCATAGCTTAGCCAAACAACATCGTAGCGCCAGTCCAAGGCAAAATATAGTCGTTGATTTTCACCCACTCCGTCGGCCCTGCAGCTGGCAACGTATCGCCATCTGCTGCTGCGGTTTCATTTATGAGGTAAATATCATCGAGGATGCAATGTACGCCAAACTCTGTGCCGATATTAGGACTTCCACCTACCCAAATTGGCAACAGGGGAAAGTTTCCAGACACAGGACTTACCGAAGGCTGCAGCTGGGTAGCGTAAGTGGTCTGCTCAAACCTGTGCAATGTGTAGCCGAAGATCTTGGTCCACGTATCAGCACCTAGAAAGTTAGCAACGGTTTCGGTGCCGCCTTCAAACAATCCGTCCTTGTATTTGGAAGGCGCCGAGGACGTTGCGTTGGTCATCGCGAAAACAAAAGGCGTTGTCCACCCAGAGGCTACATTGCTCGGGGTTCCAATGTGCCAAACTCCCAGATTTGCGCTTAGCCCATTGCAAGCCACCCACGTCTGTTTCCCATCGTCACTGTGCCATGCCTGGACATAGCCCTGAAACGTCGCCGTTGAGTTGCTGCTAATCCAGTTAATGCTGGTCCCCATAGCGTACTGACCTGGTGCGGTCGGGGCTGCCGTAGTCGTCCCGCCAGTAAAACCACCACCTGCGGCAATGTAAACGGCGGCGGTGTGAGAGTCGGAGTTAGAACGCTTCAAGTCTATCAGCATTTCAAAACCGTCAACATTCCCAAGGACGATCCAGCTGCGCGTGCTTCCGGAACTCCATATCAGGTCCGCTGGTGCATTCCAGTTGTCGTTGGCATCTGCGGTTGTCGTATTGCTCGAGCTGATGACCGACCAAGGGTTATTTGCGAAGCCGACAAGGGTGTCCTTGATCGTTTTCAAGAAATGTTGATTCCTGAGCAACTCTGTCCCCTGAGGTGGAACGCTTACGTTCTCTGTTATTTGCCAGTTCTTTACTTTTGTTGGTAATGACATGCTCTACTCCTTTGCGGCTACGAATGCCGCTCCCTAACTATCACTGTGCTAGGGGTGATTAATTCAACCTCTTCGCCGATCGAATCCGCTCCCTCTACTTGCGCGAGAGGTTCGACAATCGTCGAGTCCAACACCACGTCCCGGCCTGAGACTGTCGTCGACACGATGGCTTCAAACAGTAGCGAAAGGCGTAAGTTCCCTTGCCACTGTCCATAGCCAAGCCCGTCAGGATTGGCGGTTCCAAGGGAATCAAATAGGTCGAGGATGCTTTGCCTGACTGAGTCAACGATCGCTCCGCCGCTGTAGATATTGTCTCCAGCGAGTACACTGAACACAGGCCCATCTTCGAGTACAAGCCCATCGGTCCCAGAAAAGCTTTCAACTACAAACGACTCGCCAGTATTCGAATCGTCCACCGTAGAAAAGGTGATGCGGTCTCCAATGATCATGTCTACGGGCCGTATGCCATTGACGGTGACCGTCCTGGTGCCCGCGTCGTAACTCGCAACGGTTACTCCTGCAGAGTCGTTCCAGTCAAAACTATAAAGAGCATCGCTCTTAGGTAGAACTTCAACTTCTACCCTTACCTTTTTCTCAACTACGGTCAGCACCCTAACAATTGCCGACACCGGCCTTACGGTATCTACGTACGCCAATACTTCATTGTTCTCTGAAGTAGAAAGCAATCTAGATGAGCCGCTACCTGCTTTCAGGCAGGCGATATCGACTGTTCCTATGCCGTTGCGGTTTGGATACACAAAAACGCTGTCAACGTAGTCCGCTGCAGCCTTTGCAAACTCTTCGTAATCAAGCCTGTTTCCACCGGAGGCTGGTTCTCCCAGTCTCTGGATCACTCGCTTTCGAAGGTTGCCATCGCTCTCTTGGTCGGAGCCATTGTCTAAATCTTTAATAAGAAGCGCAGTGTCTTCGACGTCTAAAATCGACGCACCAATCGTTAATTCCTGACCTTTGGGGAGATTGGTTTGTGCTCCTGTTTCTACAGCTATAATGGCAGCATCAACATATCCTAGCGACGAAATCGTAGCGTCAGCAGTTGTCGTGAACGACAGCCCACTGGACTGCTGTGAAAAGGTGGTGCCAGTTGGAATGAGTATTGACGGCGAACCGTAAATCCTTAAAGCTGAAAGAGACGACGAAGAAGTAGCGCCACGCCTTGGTGTCCCTACTAAACCTCCCCATCGAGTTAACGCATCTCCACTTGCTGTGTCCGGAAACAAGTCCAAGGCCACGGTGCGAGTATGGTAATGAGCGTCCGTTACGCCCAATGCGACAGCCCTTACAATTTTGTATGCTACAGACTCTGTCCCTAGGTTTAGCTCTGGTATGGAGGCTGAAAGCTGCGCAAGCATTAAGGCTGTAGTTTCGTCTAGCGTTGGTATTTGATAAGCCATCAGTTACCTCCTTTTACGTCAACTGTTATGTGCTCAGAGGATAATAAGTCCACGCAGGATGCGGTAACGAATATTCTCCCAGGGGATTCCCGCACAATCTGCACACTGCTACTTGCGATAATCCCCCGCGCCTCCAGCTTTTTCATCGCTTTGAGCGTTTCGTCTTTCAGTCTGTCGGCACGCTCGGCGGTTATATTTCCACCTGTAAGCAGCGGAGCCCCTGCTGTAGGATCTCCAACCCACTTATTGATCTCCGACATGAGCTGAAACCTCACAGCCCCAACGGCACTGGTGGCTAAAGCAATATCCCCGCCGTCAACCTTAAGTTCGCCGAACACATCCATATCTAAATCAAACTTGCTCATGATGATTTCAACGTTTCTGTACCAACTAGGTTGATATCGTTAGCCTTTGTTAGATTGTCCGGAGTGCCGCTCAGCCCTGTTCCAGGAGAAACTCCAAGATGAACATGGGCGTTAAACAGAGCCATAAACTCGCTGCGTTTCAATAACGAGTCAGATGTCAGGCCGTTGCCTTCGATGACGACAGTTCCGTCGGTTTTCATCACGATCCGAGAGCTTGCGTTTTGCGGGTAAATGGCCACTTCCCCCTCTGAGATGTCGCCAAAATTTTCTATCATCGCATTGCGTGCTGCTTCGTCTTTAATGCCAACGGCGCAGGTCACGTCGGAGCTTCCTCCAACGCAGACCACCACCGCATCCGCTCCCACTGGCCTCGCATATATATTGGAGTGACTGTAATCTTCTACCCCGTTGAATGTTTCGTCTTCACCGCCAAACTCGTAACCTTTGGCGATCCATTCACTCACGCCTGCCGCAGTAACCGCGACAGCGCGAACCATATCTGAAAGCATGAGCATCGCTGCGCTTTGCATCTTCCGCTTATCTGAGGGGCTGCGTCTCATAGCTGGAGTAAGGTCCCCTTCGGTACAAGTTTGAGGGTGGAAGTAGTCCCGCCGCCCCGCGAACGCTCAAATGAGACTGACGTGACGTAGTACGAGCCGTCAATCCCTGTTGATTCATCCATTACACGGGCCATTGTATCAACGGCATAAATTGTAGGAGGGGAATTCCCTAAGATCTGAGAGTGACCTGCGACGTTGACGGTTATCTGGAAGGCGTCAACTTGTCTCTGGAGTTGTTCTCTCTCTGCTCTTTCAAGCACCTGACTCTGAGATTTGGCGTTATCGTCGGTAAAAAGAAGCCTCTTTGGCCTCTGGAACCGTAGCCCTGTCCCGTCTGTGGTGTTCGAGTTGTCCTTGACCGTAGCTTTTCGCTTACGCGCGGTGCAGGTGTAAACGCTGTAAAGCTCTTCGATGCTTTCTTGGATTCCAATGGTGGCGTTGGTTTCCTGGGAAGGGTTCTCCCTCTCAATAAAGCTGTATTGGTCTTCTTGATCAAAGTTTGGGAGGCCGACAAACAGCGTACGACCATCCGCCGAAGCCCAAGCAATTAGCCGCGCTTCTCTCAACACTTCTTCGATAACTTGCCACCTTGACGACCCAGGGCGTACGCGACGAGCATGGGTTGCTTTCAGGAATCCAGCATCAACGATCGGTGGTTGCTGTCGTTTAACTTCCAGGTCACCGCCAATGAGCGCAGACAAAGGTTTGGTGTTGCCGACCAGCACCTGAGCCAGCGGGTTCGACACATTGACCAGCGGGCCCCGTCTGTCACGGTATTTACCGGTCGCTACGTTTTGAATTGGCTCCCGGTACGTTTTGGCTTTTCGTGCTTTAACTGATCGAAACAGGCTTCTATTTCGAGTATTCTGAAGGACAACGCTGTCAAACCATTCTCCGGCCATGGACTCAACAAATGACTTGATTCGCAAGTTACCGTAGGACACCAAGGGCGCAGACTCGTCAACGAGCCTTCCCACCCTATCTCTTCCAGCTATTGTGATATTGGTGCCACCATCCCTGCTTGGAGATTTTGATCGCTCACCAATAAAACCATTGAGAATCCTTGTTTCGTCGATGAATATACTGATCTCAGAGTCAAGCTTCAACTTGTTCCAAAGCTCTTTAGTGAACTGTAACGACAGGGAGAATCCATCGCTGGGTGTAAGCACGTCAGTTTCAATGCTGTAAGACTTCCAGCCTGTGATTTCTGCGCCTTCGCAAAACACTCGTATGTCATGTGAATATATCACGCAGCAAAGAACTTAAGAACTGTGCCCCTTGGCACCCTTCCTACCCTTCTGACCCCAGGATTTAGGCTGACCAGTTCAGCGAATCTAAGGTTTGCTTCGCTTGGACCGTAATAGTTCCCAGCAATCAGTCTTAAGGAAGCCGCACCGCGAACCGTGATATCAATAACCTTTGGTGCACTGCTGGTGAAATTAGCTGCCGACTCTCTTAGCGTCCGTCTAAGCAATGTGTAGGCCCTGTAAACGGGGAATAGGTCGATGTCGCCAAGATATTGATTCTGCTCCTCAGCGAGTCGTACGTCCAACGTTCTCATCTCCAGCTGCACCTGCTGTGCTGGGAGATCAGGATTCTGGTCCCAGTTGTCTATCGCAGATCTAACGTCACTTGTTGTCATCGAAGCATCTGCGCCGGCAATCTCTCTTTCGCTGTCCAACCCCAACGTGGCACCTCGAGCATCTGCGGTCGTATTCTTCAATTGAGCTGCGGGCTCGACATCAAAGATAATCTCATCCATATCTTCTACAAACGTTGCTGAGCAGTTTATTGCATCGGTCTCAGCGGAAGCGGAGTGGGAGAAGTCTGAGACTGCAGCAAAGATGCTGCCTAGATATGGATGCACCAACGTCCTGGCCTCGTTGGTCTCAAGCAAAGTGTTAAACCTCTCGAATTCTTGCAATCCTTCTTCGCCAAAGAAGGTGAACTCGAGAGTGATCGTTCGCGCGTTCCTTCCCATAGCCTCAAGCTGTGCCCCATTACTGTTGGGGAACGAATGCTGCGCCAGCGAATGCCCGTGGCTGACACTCGACGAAGTAGCGTGCAGGGTGATGTCAAAGTACTGACAGTCGTAAGTGAAAATCATTTTGGTGCCCTTCTGCTGTCTTGCGTTTGTTTGTGCGCGAAGAGCTTCCCAGTGGAGTCGTCAAAGTCGACCGTGACTCGCAAGTTTAGAGCATCAACTGCTCGATTGTGGTCTCCCTTCAACCCTTTGAGGGTACGGGTCTCCTCGTCAAAGGCTCCAGAGTTTTTCAGTGCGTCCATCAAGAACTGCTGATTCCTGGCTATACCTTCCGCCAATTCTTGACGCTTACCAGTGTCAGCGGTGAATGTAAGCCGCTTATTTAGCGCTTCTATGTTTTCGATGCGGTTAAAGAACTGCCCTTGCTGCTCTCTTCGCGATCCAGTCTCTTCAGCCAATTCACCCCCACGCAAAAACCTTCCAATGTCTTTGCCGTAAGCTTTATCGATTGCTGAGCCGATGGCAACGCCACCAGAAAAGGCAGCCATTACGTTTAACGCTCCAGCCATTTTTCCGATTTGCCCGGCAGCTCCAGCCGCAGATGTACCAACACCGCCCAGCTGGCGAGCGATTCCTCCGATCCCAGAGGCCATCTGTGACAGTTTAGCTGCACCAAAGAGTATAGCTAGAGACTCTGCGTGATCAACGGCGAACTCGATTGCCGACGCAACCTTCTCCATCGCAGCAGCAAACTTGTCGATTCGCTCTGGGGTGAAGATAGAAAGCATTTTATCTTTGGCTCTAGATAAAGCTTTTTCCATTCTTCCTGCGCTGCTTTCCTGGAACTTGTCAAAGTCTTCTTGAACAGCGTTAGATTTGCTTGCAGCCTTTGTCATTGCTTCGAGACTGTCCCGGTTGCCAAGCAGAGCCCTTGCAGCCTTTGTTGCTTCAACGCGCCCAAGAGCTTTCGTCATTAACGCGGGGTCTTTGACGAGTTTCGACCTAGCCATATCGTCAAGGATGCTGCCCATGTCACGCATGCGCTTTATCCCATCCGGCCCCTCGTCGAAGATCTTCACACCCGCACCTTCAAGCTTCTTGGAGTTTTTAGTAAACGCAGTGACAAGGGCAGTCAATCCTGTCCCAGCTTCTTCTGCGCTGGAAAAACCGTTGGCTCGCAATGTCTGCATGGTGGAAGCAAGCTGCGCGACTCCATCACGCCCGCCAGTCGCCCCAAATTGAGCAAATGTCGCACCAACCTTTTGGAGCGTGCTATTCATCTTCTCCAAAGGGATAGACCCAGCCTTGCCTGCTTCAAGTATTGAAGAGAGTGATTGCTCAAGGCCGTCTTCTTTGACGCCAAATGCGGTCCCCAATGTGAGCGAAAGTCCAGCCAACGCATCTATTGGTGCGCCTGTCGCTTTAGATGCCTTTGCAAGCGTCTGCATCTTTTTGACAGAGAAACCTGCTGCTCCCTCAAGGTTCACCAGCTCTGTTGCTACCTTCGACAGCTCGACCTTCGATATCCCCATCTCAGAGGAAATCTTTGACATGTTCGTCCGGAACTGGAGCATTTCTCTTCCGCTGGCGCCACTTTGAATCTGAAGGCGTGTGAGCCTCTTCTCGAAATCAAAAGCCTCCTTACCCAGCGCAGCGAAGCCGACCCCACCAGCTATACTAGCGACCGATCCAAGTGCCGAACGCATAGACCGAGCGGCCTGGGCGCCCATAGTCTTAAATGAGCGAGCGCTGATTCTCTGAGCCCGTGCAAGTCCCGTGCGGAGGCCGCGTGTGTTTACGCCTAATGCTACTTCTGCTCGGGTTATTGCCACTTGTTCACCTCATTCATTAAGGCAAGCCATATCCTCACTTGCCAATCCGTTAAGTCAACGGCGGCTTTTCCATAGTAATGATATAGCTCGCTAGCCTTTTCGATCCGAACCCTCTCAACTGGTTCACGTCCTTTTTTTTTACTTGCTCAAGAATTGCATCTACGTCCTCAGACGTTAAATCTTCGAAGTCAGGATCGTAATCAGCGATGAGAGAGCTGTACTCAAAAGACAGTTCTCGCAATTCACGCCCGTGCAAGGCTTTGCGCATCTGCTCGGGGCTATCAAAGAGAGGTTTGCTCTCGTCTTCTGGGTTTCTGCAGGATATTGCTAGGAATTGGAGCGTCAACTCCTCTTCCTGCGCATCCATACCTATCAGGTCTCGTTCAATTCCACTGCTTTTCATTTGCCGATCGGTATTGGCACGTGCGAACAACTTCTCGTCGCAAGTCAGCACCCTCATGACAAACTCCTTGTCAGTGCCTGGCCATACGCAGCGACGGGAATGCTCTGTTCCCCGCCTTGCTGCAGCAATGAAGTCGAGACCTAAACTCATGGAATGATCGCCGCGTTAGTTGAACTTATGGTTACGTCAAGAGAAGCATCTCCCTCAGCGTCATAACTGTGACTAACAGCAGTGATAACACATGATTGAAATATCTCCCGCCTGCCGTTGATTCCATGCTCAACAACGATGGAGAACACTTCGTTAGTGTTCGCAGCCTGCAGCCAATCAACTGTCGCGCCACTGAGAACTCTTTCTTCTTTGACAGTTGTGCTGATCGAGAAGTCTGGCACCCCCGACTGAAAGGCGATAGCCCTTCTAGAGCGGTTCATAGTTTTGACTGCATTTCGAGGGTAGTCGCGAGTAAGCTCTGCGCTCATCGCGTTTTCGAACGGTATATTGCCCTGAGGACCGGTGTACTCTAGCAATGCAATTTCTGTAATATCTAACGCCATGATTTCCTCTATTCAACATAAAGAACGTATTTGATAACGCTCTGGTGAAGGTTTTGAATTACTGACACAGGAAGTGAAACAACAGCTCTCGTTGCTACGCTTGGGTCAGACTCGATTACTAACAAGTCCATAAACGCATCCACGTTTTGAACAATTCCGAGGCCTTCCAATTCAAGAAGGATTCCGTAACAAACAGAGCGCATCGATTTGAACACTTGTTCGCTTTTGTTTTTACCAGTGAAGTTTTTCTTAAAGGCAGCGTCAATTTGGCGTGCCGTGTAAGTCAAACCTCTCATGGTCGCCAAATCAAGCGCTTCAACTGGTCCGCCCGATTCCATGGTTCTCGTAACCACCAACTTAACAATCTCGAGGGCTGTCTTCGTTGCGGTAGGGAGAAGTGGAGATGTCCCAGCTGCAAGCGCAGACTCAATCTCTGAGTTCGTAAATGCAAGCGTAGGTACAGGAGGCGGAGAAAGGATCACTTTAGCGTCTACGTTCTCGTTCGGGATCCGCGTCGTAGCAGACACGCATGCAACCCTGGCGGCAATTTCACCAGGAGTTTCTTGCATTCCCTCGCATGAGATAACGCAAATCTCTTTTGCGTTCGCGGTCGAGGAAAGCGTGTTAGCTGTAGATACGGTCCCATTCTCGGCAAGGATGGCATAACGCCACTTTTTTTCACCTGGCGCCCATGCTGCAGCCATATGAGCCTGAAGCGTTGCGATGTCCGCTAGGCCATGATTTGCAAGAGCAACTAACTCAAAATCTTCGGCCAAAGATGTTTCCAAGGCGGTAGTAATAGAAGCAAGCCCTGCCCCTGGTGCGCTGTCGGCAAAAGCGACGGTCACGCCGGTGAGCCCAACGTCTAAGGTCCTTCCGGAGATTGCGTTTCCGTTCTCTCCTTTAGTTATAGCAGTCAGTGTCACCACGTTAGCGGCCACGGTGCAGGTATAGGGAAGTTGGCCGACCTTCGCATCAAGAGACTCTTTGATAGCAAGCGCGACGGTAGCGTCAGTGTCTCCAACGGCTACTCCGGCTGAGAGGGTAACGCCCGCAACTTGGAATAAAATCGTCCCGCTGTTCGTTGCAGGACCAGTGACCGTAATAGTCTTCTCAGCTTGGGTGCCGCCCGCTGGCTCAGGTACAGCAATGGCGTAAATGCGTGGCGCTGTTCCGATAAATCGGGTCTGCGAAAAAGCAGCCTTAATCATTAGCGTCATTTCACTGCCTACTCCAAACAGAGCCTCTGCTTGTTGCTCAGCGAAGATTTCGACCATCTCGCCGGCATAAGCGCCAACTAGAAGTACCTTTTGGTCAATTGGGACGATGCCCTGACTTCCAGATACAAGATCAAACTCCCCGTAAACGCCAGGTTTGCGCGTTGTACTCGGAACACTATGCGTTATTGGCATCTTCGCCCCCTTTTTTCTTTCTTGATGTTGTTGGTTTAACTTCCATTAAGTCGCCATTTCTTAAAGAGCGGCGAATGAAGTAATTGTTTGGATCGACTTCTACTTTGTCGCCCTCTTTCACAACGTAAACTCTGTTGCCTGGAGCGGTCATTACGTTGGTTGGAAGGTAAACAATCATTGATTGATTCCCCTTCCTTCCAGCTGTTACAATAATCTTTTTACTCATCGTGGTTTGCCCTATTCTAATTCTGTATCGGATATGACCATGGGATTTTCGACTTCTAGAACTTGCTCGTTGATTTCGACTGACGCCCCGGTCAACAAACAGTCGCCAAAATCTCTAGGATTCAGGTTGGAATCGATCCGCACCGAGAACTCAACGCTCCAAGCTTCAAAGTCTTCTGACCTGTAAACTCGTTGCTCGGACTGTGGAACGCATCTGCCAACGCCGGAAACACCGAAGTCGTTACCAGCCAGTACGGCGTACATGTCTTCCATTATCTTGTAGACTCCCGGATCTAAGCGCTCGTTGGTCTTTGCTGGCGCAGACATTCTGGTTCTGTTCTCTTGAACGTCTCCTGACTGGGAGATTGCATAACAAACCAATGTAATATTGCGAATGAATCGAGTAGCAGCATTCCCATAAGGCTCCACCTCTGCATTTCCGGTGGTGACAAGGATGGCTGGAGTCTGCCCCTGGAGTACGCGCCTAGGATCCTCTGCACCTTCAAGGCCAGCCATCTCTCCAGCATACGGACCAACGTACTTCAGGTAAGAACCGTCCTTATAGCTGTTGGATTGCCTGAGTGCGTGAATCACCGCATCCTCGAGTGCTTGACGTTGGGAAATCATAAAAGACCTCTGATTCGAGCAAGACGTGGCCTTGTTCCTGCAACGTGCTCCACCATCACTTTGGCAGATGCTTTTAGGAACTTGTCCGTAATGTAGAAAAACTCACGCTTTGGTATGCTCGCGTTTCCGTTACGACCACCCGACTGATGGACGCCAGAAAACGGAATATTTGACGTGACCTTGATAAAATCTTTGCCGACAGTCACTTTGCTGTCGCCGACCATTCTTTTTGAGAGAGAAGAGCCTAGCTTGCGTTCCGCCGCTTTTCTGAGTCGCCCTGATTTAGTCCTCGATTTCCGCGCGTTCTTTATGCGAGCAATCGATGCGGCGGACCGTCCAGGCCATTTTCTTCCGTTCGAGTCTTTTTGAGAATCAATAATCCCATAAAGAGAGGTCCTCAAAGGCTTCCTGAGGGATCGAAATATCGGTTTCATATTCCTGCCCCTTGCGCTCATCATGTTTAGTTCTTTGACGATCGCTTTCTCAGCAGCTCTTGCGTCGAATGTAATCAAGAGAACCCTCGGAACTTCTTTCGAGAGGCAATCTTTCCTTCACTTCGCTTTTCATAGCCTGAATAGTTTGACCGCGAAGGCTCGCGTTTGACGTTGTCGCCAAGTTCAATGTTTTCGTTGGATATCTTCTGGAGCCATTCCATGCGTTTGTCTTGCTCCAGGATGTCTGCTTCGGTTAGCGCCTCTCGGTACCCCTTCAATATGTAGGAGGCATATCCTGCTGTCACAAACCGGAGCATCTCTGGCACGGTCTTCAAAGGCAGGTTGTACGCTTTTCCGATATAACTGTTAACTCTAACTTCAGCCTCAAGAAGAGCACGCGCTGAAGTCTCGCAGTCAGCAAAGCCATCAGCATCAATGTCTGTGAGACGTCGGTACCGATCAGGCCCGCCGCATGCGTGAATCAAATCATCTTCGTCGGCATATCCCATAGCAGTTACTTCTTAGAAGCCTTCTTGGAGGTTGACTTCTTTGTAGAAGGCTTCTTGGGTGAGTCCTTCTTCGAAACTTTTTTGTCTACCACTGGCGCTTCGGCTCTTGGCGGTACTTTCAGTTTTGGAGCAGCAGGTGCGGGTTTAGTTTTTGGAGCGTCCATGACAACGATGCGAACGTCATCAGTGAGTAGATATTTCCACTTTTCCTCAACTTCCACCTCTACATAGTCACCTTTGCCAGGGATGAACACCCCGAGCACAGGGTGATGAAACCCCCACTGGCCTCGCATATGAATTCTATATTTCATGCTTTCCTTAAAAAGTGCGGGGGCCGAAGCCCCCACATGGTTATGCGTTTGAGCCGTATGCGTACTGCCACATTCCGTATCCAACGTTAGCGCGCAAGTCTGCGCCCCATCGCCAAATCTTCTTGTGGAACATGTGGTGCATGTCAGTGTTAAATTCGATTCCACGTCGCTCTTGGAAGATGAAAGGTTTAACACCGGCAGACAGATCCATGAGGAACCACTTGTTTTGGTGCGCGCCAATAAGGTCAGGGACAATGTTTAGGTTAACAAGTCCTTGAAGTTGGTTGGCAATTGCAGCTCCACCAGAAACAAGGTTCGGTGACTCAACAATCTCACGGGCAGTTTGGAGCATCGCAGGTCCGCAAAATAGGTCAGTTGGGCGAATTCCGAGAGACTTTCCGTCGCTACCAGCCAAGCTTGCCATCTCCGTCCATGCAGAGAAAAACGATGTGCTCGTTAGCGGGTTTGTTGTCGTGTTTGAAACGGTACCACCACCTAGTTTGTGAGCCGCTGAGAAGAATGATTCTCCGTCGTATGCTGCTCCGTATTCGCTAGTAGAGGCAAAGCCATTGATAGCTGCGTCCATCACAAGGGTTCCTGCGTGGCGACGTGCTTTTTGGGCCATTCCTTCGATGAATGCGCTGTAGAAGCTAGCTCGGTCGTCTTCGATTTCGTTACGGAAGACCTGGAATGAAGATTCCCAGTCTTTGTTTGCGATCGTGAAACGGCTGGCATCAGCCCCACGGTAAACGCGCTCATCTTTCCACTCGCGCATCCCTGGGAAGTCGTTGAAAAGAACGTAGTTCTCGCTGGAACCATTCGATGATACGCGCATTGCGCATTTCTCAAAAGGATCCTGTGTTTGGCTGTAAACTCCATTAAAGAGCAACCGGAAGTCGCTGTCTAATGCTGAAATGCTGTCGTAGTTAATTATTCCCATTGTCTTATTCCCCTTAGTGGATGCGGATCCACGCCTTTGCGGAGCCTTCCATTGCTACAAGCTTGCCAGCAAGAACGCTGCCTGCTGCTTGAACTGTGTTGTCGTCTGCCCAATAAACGTCTGCGCCAATGTCGGCCTTCGTTAGTCCAGAAACGTTAAAACAAGAAACGCCAACCAGAAGACGGATGGCCAAATCGCCATCTGCACCGGTGGCATTGTCACCAACTTCAGCAGCAACGCCCATTGTCTTTAGTCCCGCGGCGTCTGCAGCTGGAACCGCATACCCTGAAGCGTCAGCACAAACTGCTGCTCCTTTATAAATTGTTGTCGAAGATTTAACTTCAACTTCTACGACATGCTCAGTTTCCTTTTGCATGGTCTCTACATTTGCTGTTAGTGCAGCCATTAGTTTTTCCCTCCGTTGATCATTTCAGGCGTAATGCCTAGTTTTATTTGCTGAGCTGTTAGTTGAGTTACAGTTTCCTCTGGCGCGTAGTCAGGAAGGCTCTGAGGCTTCTCAACAACGACTGATGAGAGCGACATCAAGATGCCTTTTGCTGCTTCTGAGTCGGTCGCTGCTACAGCGCGAAGACGGACTTCAAGTTCACTAGGAACTCTTTCTCCTTCTTCGTTCCGAGCCACTGGCAGCCGATCAGCGAAGTCAGCAAACAACCTGTCCACTACCAACTGGTGTTGCTCTTCCTTGATTGCAGCTAGCTGGCTTTGCACATTGCTAAGTTGACTAGCTAATTCTTCCTTGTCAGCGTTTGCCAACTTTACTGCTTCCTTGTGAGCCTCAACTTCTGCTTTAAGCGTCGTTGCGGCAGCGAGGATAGCAGAATCGTCGGCAGACTCTGCAAGCCCTAACGTTTCCTTTACTTTCTTATCCATATTACTTCCCTTCAATGCCGCTTTCGACGCGGCTATAGTTTCTAAGTCGCTGCGAAACTGAAGAATTCCAGTCCCAGCAACAGCAGGTACGGTTACTGCGCTCACTTCGATGGCGCGCGCTTGTGTGAAAACAAACTCCACAGTTTGTCCATCTACCTGATCTCCTGGCAAATGCTGACATTCAGACAGTGCCGGTGATTGGCAGAGGGAGCAGTTGATAGTCTCTAGACCTGGATGGTCCCAGCCTATACTGAACCTGTCGATATTGCCTTCGAGGAGCGCGACCACTGCCCATTGCGAAGTTAGCTTCGCTGTAAGCTCTATTGATTTACACCCGTCAGCATCAACCAAACGGGAGCCGATAACCATACCACCGCGTGATGCAATGTCTTGCTGGTTATGGTCCCGAAGAAAAGGAACTCCAACGAAAGAATCCGCTAATTCACCGAGGATCTCAGGAGAGAATGTAACAAAGTTTTTGTTTGGTTCTCCGTTTTGCACATACGCCACGAACGTAATCGTTTTTTCTATCGCTTTGCCTGCCCTCGCAGCCTCTAACTCCGCTCGATCAATATCGCTTTGCTGCTCTGCTTGTCCGTAGTCAACGTCCGTAAACGTCACGTCAGAGCGAAGAACGCACTCAGGCATCTCTAATTTATTCATCCTTGTCCCCCACTACGTTCCGAGCGCCATTAGGTGGTGCGCGAAACTGAAATTCTTCTCTAAATTGTTCAACGTCGAACGGGACGCCCATCTCATAGGCTGATTCGTAGAGTTTCATTCGACTTCCTGGGTCGTCAGTCTGCGAAATATGAATCTTCAGCCTGGGAGCTTTCGCCTTGTCGAATCCATTGAACTCGATAAACCTTCTCGAAAGTTCTTCGGAGAAGTGGCGCTGAATCTTCTGAGCGTCAGCCTTTATGAAGAAAAAGGCGCGCGATTCGTGAACTTTGCCAAGAGCGAAAGAGCCAGGGCCGCCAGACTCAGCATTCAACGTAGCTCCAGTGATGAGCTTGGAGATTTCTGTGTTTGCTTCGCCGACTATCTGGTTGTGAAGGTCTCCAGCATTCCCCGTTCGGCTGGCGTCGATGGTGCGAATCTCTACTTCGTTACTGATGATTGCTTGGCCATCCTCACCGATTGAGCGAACGGCATCGCGAAGGGCCTCGATCTCATCTTCGCCAACCTTGTTATCGTTGTTTTCGTAAACACCAAGAACGCCCGGTATGCCGAATTTCTCAGCGTAAATAACCCAGTCTCGCCAAGACCAACGCTTAAAAAGCGAAAACCACGTTGCCGTGCGCAACAATCCCGACCGCGCAATGCGGGTGCACATAGATCCGCAGTTATCTACGAAAATCCACTTACCAGGCATCAAGGGCTGGTCGTCATCGCCGTATTCATTGGTGCGCAACACAGGCTCGCTTGTCCTATGGCTGAAACCAATCCTACGCGCAGGCACTGCGATGAAGTGCTCAGGAACGATGTTGCCATCGCGCATGGCCCACACAATCTCCGTTGCTGAATAGCCGAAGTACCTTGCGCCGAGCATATGCTCCATTGCTTTCTCAAAGTTTGAGGAGCGTAGAACTTCAGCAAGCATTTCTGCAGCCACGATTGACTGTGGAGAATCATCGCCAGCTTGTATTTGCCAGCTAGCACCCGTCACCATCAAAGTCCGAGCTGCGATAGCGGCCCGCAGGTGTCCATCGTTCTCTACTACACCATCAAACAAATCGCATTGGAGTTGCGTACGACCTGCCTCTGCTTGGCGGTAGATTGATATAATCTTGGAGGGCCCAAGGTTGTACTCAGGGTGGCTATCTCCGCCTCCGAAGAATCGGTTCCCTTTAACCTCTCCAATAGCAGGGGTTACGGTCTTCAGTAAACCTGGAGCATTGAATGCAGTGCGAGGTTTCAATTGATCACCTCGCTAAAAATTATCCATTTGCCGTCGACGTTCTCTCTTCTTAAGCGTCTCGTATTTGAACTTCGTGGCAGTTTTCTTTGGCGGAAAGAGCCTCCAGTGGAGATAACCCATGGCGTCACAGATGTGAGACTGCTTTGCATTTTTATCCACTCGCCCATTACGCCTTCTGTAGGTTTTGACAGCCCTGACCAAGTTGTTGGCTTCGGGGCTGATGAAAGACCGCCGCTCTCCGTCGGCTGAGAGAAACATCCGGTTGTCATTCCTAAATCGCTCGGAAACAGGTGGATTTTTTCTACTCTTTCGGTCCGGTCGAAGGACAGATGTCCATCCGCATTTCCGAAGATTGGAAAAACTACTTCCGCCCTTGGTTCGGTCTGCGTCTTGCCAATCACCCGAAGCGTCGCCGATGAGAACCGTGTTTGCTGGTTCACATCCGTAATCGAATAATGCTTTTGAGAGATCGAACTCATCGCCTAGTTCGACCAGTATTCCTTCTACAAAGTGAACAAAGGGATTTTTGAGCGTGCCTGTAATCTTGGCGATTACTGCCGCCATATGCGGTGTCCGCTGAAAATCTAACGACGCAAAGTACTCCACCTTCTCGCCGAACCGCTTATTACTTGCGAAACTCGTGGTGATGTCCTGCTTAGGATCCAAGTTTTTTACGTTCTCAATGGACGAGAATGCATGATACACAGCATCGGATGGGGGTAGGATTTCTCCTAAAACCTCTATCCTAAACGTGCGATCATCAACCTCATCGCGTATGGATTCAAGCTGCTCGCGATTCACGTGCGGGTTGTTTCTAGGATCAAAGTAGTGAACTTGTGTGTTATCTCGCCTGTTGCCTTTGAAGTCTTCAACCCACTCAGCTATCCATTCCCCTTTGGGATTGTCATTCGGAGGGTTGGCGGCAACGCAGACAAGCCCGGAGGTATCCGAGGTCCGCATCCGAAGCATATTGAAAGCCAAGAAATCAACGTTTTGCCCCTCGTTCAGGAATGCAAAGTCGCATCGCCCACGCTTTAGCTTGTGAGGATGGTTGGCTGAGAACATCGAGATGGTTGAGCCGTTGTAGAATTTGTACCGGTTTCCAGCTTTCTCAGCCCACTCGTCAGGGATGATTCCATCCAGCTCAGTTTCACACTCATAGAAAGCTGGCTCTGACTCCACGCAGACCCAAACCCTGGAGTTCGGGACCGTCGCGGCAAACACTACCGGACAGCGGATTCCCAGGAAGGTTTTCCCTGCACGTGACCCGCCGTAGCAAAGCCACGAGTAAACTGGCAAAGGCTTCCCTGCTAGCCTCGAAGAGAACCATTCCTGCCAAAAGTCGCAGGCTTCTCTCTGTCCACTGTGGATATCGATCCGCAACGAGGTTTCAGGCTCACGCTTGACGAACTTCCTAAGCTTTTTGTCCCACACCCCTCCAGTGGAAAAGAGGTACTCGCCCTCCTCGCCTGGATCCGTCTGGAAGTAGTCAGTGCAATAATCTACGAATCGATCTGACTCACCACGGGCCTCAATCAGCTTCCGTAGGGGTAAGTCTCGCTCTCTTCGCCGGGACACGCTTATTCACCTTTCCGTCAAGTCGCTTAATCTTCTGGTCCGATTCGTCAGCCACCATAGACTGTCGAGCATCATAGATTTCCAGGTTAGGAGTGGCGGCAGTTATCTTACCGCCAAGCTGAACAATCAACTTTGCCCTTTCGACTGCGTCCATGTCCTTATCCTCCAGAACCTCAAGGAAGACATCTTGGAGTCGATGGTAAAGCCAAGCTGCTCCGGCGATGGCATCTCGTGGTGGCCCTTTCTTTTTGGTCTTAGAACCCTTCGGCCGCCCGCGAGTCTGCAATTTTTTATCAGCCATTAAATACCAAAATAATCGCGGAAATTAATTAATTGGGATTTCCGTGAATTTCCGGCGTCATAAATTCGCGCGCGCGTTATACGGGGTCAAACGTTTCGGGAATCACCTCGCGCCTTTTTTGTTGCAGGGAGCTGTCCTTGGAACCTGTAACATTTTCGGGTATTTGACTGATCTACACGCCACTACACCGGATCTAGCAGCACACAGCTTGAACGGTTTAGACTGATAGAATGTCGAAGCGTTTTACTAGCAACCATTCTTAGCTACGACCGAGTAGCTTATGCCTGTAGCAGAAAAGTTCTCACCAATTCTGGTGGCTCTGATTTCATGCTGTCACGGGCCGCTTAGCGGTCACTCGATTGTGATACCGCCGCTGCTGTGAGCAGGGCTTATAATGCTACCGCTGTTTACATAAACCCCATCGGAGTTGTTGATGACGATAGCTCCAGCTCCACCTCCACCAGCACTTCCCAGCGTTCCATCACCGGCGGCTATTTCAGTGGCCCCATTGCCGCCGACCTTGTTTGCACCACAGTTTGCTCCCTCAGCCGGTGTGATGCCGAACAGTCCATTTTTGCCGCTTTCTACATCGCACGCGCCACTTCCGCCATTCGCTGCAATTCCGCCAGCTCCAGATATCTCGACCTCGGGTGCTTCGATAAGGACTGAGCCGCCAGCGCCACCGCCCGCAACGCACATGCCAGATTGTACGCCTCCCTTGCCCATCGCATGCAACTCGCCTGTGATGGTCACTTTTGTAGATGAGGACAACTGCAATGCCCCGCCAGAAGCTTCGCTACAACCACCAACAAGCGGCTCAAGTGTCTGCGCGGCATGTCTAGGCGCGCCAGTGAAGCCAACTGCACCATCTCCACCACCCGCACCATTTCCTTGCCCTCCGCCGCCTTCTCCGTTACCAGGGCAGATGTCTGCACAGTTTTGGTCGTAGTATCCTGCATTGCCAAGGTCGAAGGTGTTCTTTAACTCGATGGGGCCAGTTGCGACGATAGCCAACGCGGGGCGTCCTACCACGCTGACCTCTTGCGCAGAGAAGCTCTTCGCAAAGATGACGGCCATTTCAACACCGCCGTTTTCGTTAGAAGGAACGTAAAGTATGGGCACGTCTTGATTCACACCGCCCATCGTTACCCTCTCAGCATCTACGTCGATGACAATGGGGTTGGTAAACTCGAAGTGCTCGGAGTGATGGACCATATCCATGAATGGAAGTAGGTTATTTGAAGGTACCAATCTTCGACAGTGCGAGTAACCTTCCTCTGAACAGCCAAGATTGCAGGTTATGGGCTTGGTGAACTTACCAGCTGCGC
The DNA here is from genome assembly GCA_020628305.1 of Acidimicrobiales bacterium. Lineage (GTDB taxonomy): Bacteria > Actinomycetota > Acidimicrobiia > Acidimicrobiales > SZUA-35 > JAHDDW01. Next base: position 36,178 of record JAHDFH010000011.1, read on the forward strand.
AAACGTAGTAGTCGTCTCCGTCGCACCAAGTGCCATTGATTTCGCAATAGTGCTCGTCAGGCTGAGGAATGCAGGTGTTAGGAATGTTCTGAGACGTTGGAAACACACCATTGGTATCGCAAAACGGCCTCTCCGGATCGGTGCAAATACCGTCGCTTGGGCACTTAAACGGAAACTTTTCTCCTGTGGTGCATGATGCGAAAACGAGGAGCGTCAAAGTCAGAATACGAATCATGGCCCCCCTTGTAGCAGTGTTTGCTCCGTTATTGAAGCCTAAGTGTTCCCGTGGAAGGCGCTGGTGTGATTATTCCTTCAGCGTGCCAATCCTGCCCCTTTGGCGTGTTGATACGAATTCTGCCAGCCCCACCTCCTGCGGACCCGTTGCCTACTTGGCTTCCACCGTCCAAGGGCATGCTGCCGCCTCCTCGACCCGCAACGCACCCATTTGGCGGCGGCGTCCCGGCAGGATCCAAGGTCCCGCGGTTACCGTGAAAATAGACTGGAGGATTGAAAGGGGAAGTAACTGGCAAGCACGCGCCAGATCCACCATTGGCGCTGATTCCAGAGCCCGCCGCAAACTTAATATCGTTAGCCTCTATCAACACGCCGCCTCCAGAGCCTCCGGGCGTTATTGCGGTCTCAAATGTGTTCACAACGATGGATTGTCCGCCGAAACCAGCAGCGTTTATGATGCCTCGGTTGATTACTACGTTGCCTCTGGTCGCGAAGTGAATCGCTCCAGCGCTACGATTTCCACACCCACCCCTGAGCGGCGACATCCTTGCCACGCCAGACGTTCCGCTGTAGCTCACCGATGTGCTGCCGCGTCCTCCGGCGCCTCCAAATCCCCCACCTGCGTCTACGACGCCCCAGGCGTCACCGCAAATGCTTTGACTCGCACGGCCCGAAGCCCCAACGTCAAAGGTGTCATTCAAGACGATGTCGTAATCTGATACGATGACCAAAGCAGGCGCGCCTTCCAAAAGTATGGCGCCGGACGTCCAAGAGCTAACGCGGACAACAAGTTTTGGCACCGATCCGTTAACGCCTGGAATCGACATAGAATCGTTAAACTCAATTTCAACTCCGGAGTCCGTCCTAATGACCGCCCTTAAAGTGTCCACGACTGCGGGCTCAGAGATGTCAATTACCTGGCCAAGCGACTCTGCCCCCTCAACGCCTGAGTAGAATGCTCCGCTGCACTCGGAATGTTCCTTGTCGCATCCAAATGCGCAAGAGGTCGTTACGGACAGCTCACCAGCGCTGCAGTTGTATTGAACTCCTTCAAAACAGGATTGTGCTTGTTCCTCGCAGTACACCGACTCGGGTCGCGGAATGCATGTGAACCGAAGGCCGTTTGACAGCGGGTAGACCCCGTCCACATCGCAAAACGGCTTATCTGCATCAGAGCAAATGTTGTCCACATCGCACGCAAGCGGGTCTTCGGCTACACAGCCTGCCAGTGAGGCAACAGCTACGAAAGATAGGAGAAGCCTTTGCACGACCGCAATACTACGGAAATTCAGTTCAGTTACAAGCATTCTTTTTGTCACCTCACTCTGTCGAGCATGGCGGTTAAAGGTTGTCTTGATTCTGTAAGGCCTTCAGAGACAGCTAGTTACTGGATATGATTTCTCGTACTGAGACTTCCACCCCGGCAAGCGGCTGCACTTCATTGATGTAGCGCTCCTTAGAGTTGATGCTCACAACCTGGCAGTCGTCAGCGTAAACGATGCCACTCATAGCATCGCAAACAGCACGCAAGAGTTTGTCGATGTCTGGCTTGTAAACTGGAAAGATTGGTTTTCCTTTTCTCAGTTTCCCGTCTTTTTTGAGGTGACTTGCTGGGCGCAGGATGTAGAAGTCGGCAGAAACAGCAACTGCCCCCTCGAAAACTTCAAGGTCGCGCATTTCTTTGCGGGCGCACCACCCCACCTTGTCTTGCCACAGATCCAACGCCCCCGCAGCCCTCGTATTTGTTTTGCGATTTGCGCTATCTGCTATTCGACCGCGCCGAATAAAGTGCGAGCCCTTAGGCATGGGAATACCCGGTGTAAAAAAACTAATCATCCTCTGGTGGTTTGTAGAGGAATATTTGAAACCTATTTTTAGTGATCAGTTGGATTTTTCGGGGTTTCCTTCCCGGACTAACGACCACATAGCTCAATTCTTCCGGCCTCAAAGGGTTCCGGCACACTTCAGCGTTCTCTTTAAGCTCTTCAGTGATGCAATCTGTCAGGCTCGCGACAATCTTGGACAAGTATTTTTTATGCGCAAGAACTTGGTCGCGCATCAGAATAAACTCCTCAAGATCGATTAGCCGGGTTCGTTCCAGCGGAAACATTTCGATTTGTTCATCTTCATAACCGTCTATCTCCGCTACCCAATCATGGAATTCATCGCTGGCGCACTTGTCATGATGAGCTATCATCTCTCTCATCGCTGCAATTCTCTCCGACGTTCCCTCTACTAGTGTTTTTCTCTTATTCATAGCACCCTCCCAATCTCCCCGAAAATATCTCTAAACGTTGCTTTTCTTCTTCCGAAGTACAGAACAAGACTTTCAAACGGTGCGCTATTTTCTGCACCAACGAAACGGAGCCGCCCTGAGACGAAGCAGATCGCATCTGCGCCCCAGAGCGACTCAAACCAGCGAGTCCCTGTTGCATTTTTAACCAGCGCGATTATTTCAACATCCTTCTCGGCTTGCTGCTTAATCTTTGGCGCCCAAAGTTTCATCTTCGAATAAGGAGGGTTGCAATAAGTAAGAGACTTCCAATCTTTGGTGAGTCCATCATCCTTCTCCGTGTAGAAGACTTGCGCGTTGAGGTGGTTATGTTCTGTTGTGCAAGGATCGCAAGCTAAAGGTCCCATCCTGATTACACGAGAAATAATCGGCGTTGGGGAGCACCAGTTATCACTCTTGCTACGATGGTAAACCTTTGTCACGCACCCATGATCTCCGACAACTGTGACGTCTTTTAAGCAAAACAGAAAAAGACGATCAATTCTGATCGTTTAGCTTTGAGACCTCAATGCGACGGCCTTTGCAAAACCTTCCTTGAAGTACGCATTGGCGACATCTACGAGTAGCAAATGCATATCTTCAATCGAGGCATCACGGAGCCAGGTGCGCCAGTCGTCCAGTGCTTCCATGTCAGCCCTACCTTCTACGAAGTCGAGCAGCACCTCACTCACTGGTTCACCAAAACTATGTAGCCCCCAAGGGCTATCGTCAGAATCATGCAGCAAGCAAGCAATACAACGCTGGCCATACCAACTCCAAAAGTTTGAAAGGTTTCGCGACGTCTGCGCCTCATAGAGCGATCGTTCCAACTATCAATGCCCACCAAGGGATATTCTCTGTTCAAGTTAAACCTCTTCCCACTCCCTCCAAGCCACAGCCCGGAATGCTTTGTCAGACGCTTTCTCCGGCCCTGTGCCGTCCAGTTTTGCCATCGCTGCAACATCAGCAAGCTGAATTTTCAGGACGAGAGCGTTGCACACAACGGCTGTCAGGTGGTCTTCGCTTCTGTCGCCGTTTTGGAAGCTCTCCAAATGCCTCAGTAGCGCAGAGTAGTAACACTTGCCCTTGCCTGCTATCGGCCTCCGGCTGCCATGCTTCTCCTCGCCTTCTTGCATTCGCCCGTCGACTTGCACCGCAAGCTCCTTTAGCGCCTCACGCCACCACGGATTCACTGGCATTCCTTGTCTCCCTCTACCAGCCTAGCGGTAAGTTCAACCAAGTCTTGGAGCATCGCACTCACTCGGAGAAGTCCAAGCTTGTCGTTGCAAAGTGTCGCTTCTTCAGCTTCAACTCTGATTTGAGATATCTGTTGCCCAATTCTCCTGGCTAAAATTGCTCTTTCCATGTGGCGCTCCTTTCTGCGGTCTCTGTCGCTTTTTGCTTTTCAATCTCTTCCGCTCTTAGCTCGAGAGCACAGTAAAGGTCTCGAAGCATTACTGCGCAGTGTCTGAGTTTGGCAACGTCGTCTTCGTAGTCAGCTAAGGAGACGTCGATTGCAATTTCTGTGGCTCTCAAACCGTGGCTCATGACGATTCCTCCAGTTGAGGATACATTCGCTTTACTTGTTCGATTGCCTCCTTGCGACTCGCCCCAAACCACATTGCCCACTGCAGAAAAGTGGGGCCAGCTTTAGCGCCTCCCCCAATCTTGTCGTTGGTATCGATAAAATTTGGCGTCAGTTTGTTGTCTGCGTAAATATTCAGTTTGCCTGTCCTCAGCCTTCTGAACGAATAGTGCTGGCCGCTCACTATGGGCTTGCCGCTGAAGTCTTCAAGCATCCGCTTGGCGCCAATCTCATCCCAGCGTTTCCAGAATTCTGAGTTTTCCAGCTTCAAGTTTTCTCTAGTCGCGTTCAACGGCTTCGGCTTCTCCGCCTCACTTAGGAAGTAAGTCTGCATCTGACTTTCGCGGTACCTAGCCTCAGTTCGAAATATTTCACGGACCATGAATGGTTTTTCAGGATCCTTCCAGTGTCTGAACCCAGGCACCCTCAGCACTCTCGCTAGGTCAGCCGCGTTCTTGTCGCCTTTGAAGAATGGGACCAATCTGTCCCGTACTATCTCTCGGTAGTTTTCAACCTTACCGTCTCGAGCCAGCCAGTAGGCGTGATACCCCCTTTTGCTCTCGACGATAATGCTCGGTTGTAGGGGCGCGCGCCGAAGTCTTTCAAGCTGTTCTTCTTTGTCGCCATCGTCGATGTCTATAGCCCAAGCTGCTATCTTTTTCACATTGTCGTTCGTTCGCTTCGATGAATGGAAAAGATTGACCGGCGCAAAGATTCCAATCTTGTGTTTTTCGCTGTTCAACTCCAAGGCTTCGACGAAGCTGACAGGTTTCATTCCCTTTCGAGGATTTCGACAATCAAAGGCGAAGTAATCTATGTGTGAATCATACCTCATTGCTTGAAAGCCCTCTGTGGCACGTAGGCGTTCTTAGCCCAATGTGGGAAACGATTCGGAGAAAGAGCTTCTGCCTCAGTCTCGTCTTCTGAGAGTTTGTAGAGTTCGTAGGCTTGCCTGTAACTCGACGTCCTCCGATCGAAAGTCGCTAAGGAGATCAAATTATCTCTCCCCCCTTTTCGCCTCTTGAGAACTCTAAACCAAGTAGGACACCTGTTGTAATCCTGGGACTCGATACCATGAGCGCCTGCAATCATGAGAATTGCTGTTGCCCGCTTTGATATCTCGCTTGAGCCATGGAGGTCGTGAATAGTGGGGACAAGAGGCTTCTTCTTTTGGTTGTTGCCAAGCTTTCGCAAATGGCTGGCAGCGATAACCGGAATCCGCGCGACTTGTACGGCGCGACTGATTTCTTTTAGCAGCTTCCCGATGTGTACTACCTCGGACTCTCCAAGTTCAGCATCCAGATAATGCAAGTGATCTAGAACGACAGCGTCGTACCCTAAGGCCGCGGCCTGATTGATTAGCTGAACAACTTCGTTGATTCCAAATTCGGACTTCCTGTAAACCATCCCAACCCTCGTCCCGAACATATCCACGCTAGCCCTGCGGGCCTTCCTGGTAACTTCGTCAGGAACTTTCTCGGGGGCGTCGATCCACTGGCTGTAGCTAATACGCCTTTCAGGAGGAAGTAGCCTCGAGATTTCATGGTGGCGCTGTCTGTCCTGTATTTCGCCCTTGTATGCTTCCAGTGCAGCGAAGAGAGGACGTTTGCCGTTCCTCGCCATCGAGGTAGCAATGATTCTCGAGAGGGTTGTTTTTCCTACCCCAGTTCCAGAGCCAATGACCAAGAAGTCTGTGGGTCTGAGCTTGCCTATCAACTCGTCGATGACTGGGACGCCAGTGCTAACAACGTCAGCGTTATCTT
>JAHDFH010000077.1 GCA_020628305.1 Acidimicrobiales bacterium
GGATTACTGCAAATCTGTGGGTATCCCGAGGACCTCTATTTCCAGAATCAGGTCAAGTTCGATGGCTCAGGCGAACGTTTGAATTTGAGGTTGTTGAGCGCCACTATCAAAGAGGGGGCAACTGTCTTAGATGTCGGTGGAAACCTTGGTTACACAATGGCAGCTATTCATCAACTGAATAGGAGCGGCAGGATTTTGGTCTTCGAGCCGGTCAAGACAACGTTTGCTGCGTTGAGTGAAACTAAGAGGCAAAATGGTATTGCCAACGCTGAGATCTTTGATTTCGGTTTAAGTAACGAATCGGCTAGTTCGGTTATGGCTCTTCAGGCCACCAATGCTGCCGGAGCCCATATTGATAGGGGGTATGGCTCGGCAAATGTTGCTTCACATATGACAGAGACGGTGGAAGTTCGTGCTCTTGACGAGGTTTATCAGATGCTCGAAATCGATCGGTGCGATTTTTTGAAGGTAGATATCGAAGGTCATGAACCACAGTTCTTGGAAGGGGCTCAGAACTTTATCGCCAGGTTCAAGCCTGAGGCGCTAATAGAGTGTTTTCATTGGTGCCTGAACGGCGTAAACCGCACAAGCTTGGCTGATTTCGTTGACCAACTTTTTGAACACTTTCCTGAGGTGTTCGGTATTGATGACATCGGTTATCTCGATCTTTCGGACCCGGAATCAAGGTTGCACTTTACTCACGACAACATAGTCCACAACAAGTATTTGAATGTTTACGCCGGTTTTGATAGGTCGAACATGATAGGAACGTTGGAGTCCACGTACCACAACTTTGCGGTTTCGTTAGATAAGGATGGAAAGCTGTCCGACTTTGAGACTCGGCTGGCGGAGTACGAGAACCGGCTGGTTGATTACGAGATTTCGCTTGCTCACTACGAGAATTCGCGTGCGCATCGTTTGACATCGCGAGCGACAAAATTCTTGTACAGGTTTCTCTGAACCAGCGTTGACTGCCCCATGTAGGCACTATCAATAGTGTGCAATAGAGGTTCATCTGTCGCTGCCCGACTGACGACGATTGGGAGTAGAGGAAGATTTCGAGCGGGTTTCGGCTGTCTTATGGCGAAGCCATGATCCGCCGGTCGGGGCTTACTGCAGGCCGAAATGGGACTGGTATTCGCAGGGGGTCCTTCCACTTTAATTTCGTATTTCTTGTGAGGCCCCCGGTTTAGATTTATTTGTGTACTACCTTCGTTGTTGAAGTTTTAACTTTGATGAAGGAGCGAGTAATGCGCCGGTTGAGCCTAGTAGCTGTCGTTGGGTTGTTAATGACGACGTTGATGTCAGTTGCAGCCTGGGAGGTTTCTCGTTCTGACAACGAGCAGATCGTGGGTCCTGCCGCTGTTCCGGGTAACGGGAATCCGAGCACAGTGATTGGTAGTGGAACGGTTTTGGGGTCGGGATCTGAGGTGTTTTCGCCGAATGGCCAGTACCGGTTAGCGATGCAAACCGACGGCAATTTGGTGTTGTATCAGGGTTCGCAGTGGGTGTGGAAAACAACCACGAATGGTAATCCTGGTGCGTGGGCTGTGATGCAGGTCGAGGGAAATTTGGTGGTGTATTCGGCTTCTGGGCAAGCGTTGTGGGCTACGCCGACGCATGATCGTCCGGGATCTGATTTGCATGTGCAAGATGACGGCAATCTTGCGATTTATGACGGGAATGATCTTGTGTCGTGGGATCGTTTCGGGGGTACTCGACCGAATTCAGTAGTCGATACAGGCGTTGTTTTGCAGGGTGGCGAGTCGCGATGGTCTCCGAATGGCCAGTACCGGTTAGCGATGCAAACCGACGGTAATTTGGTGTTGTATCAGGGTTCGCAGTGGGTGTGGAAAACAACCACGAATGGTAATCCTGGTGCGTGGGCTGTGATGCAGGTCGAGGGCAATTTGGTGGTGTATTCGGCTTCTGGGCAAGCGTTGTGGGCTACGCCAACCGCTGATCGCCCTGGCTCTGAATTATATGTGCAAGACGACGGGAATCTTGTTCTTTACGACGGTAACGGTCACGAAGCGTGGAATCGTTTCGATGGTGTCGTCGCCGCTCCTGAACCTGGTTTGTTTGATGATGGTGAGTGTGTAGCTGTCAAGCTAGGTACTCAGTCGACATCGATAGTCTGGGAAAACCCGCCTGCTAATTCCTGGTTATGGGCTGAGGACCGTACCGAAGGGGATGATGCTTTTCAGAACTTGATGGATTTGGTTGATGGCAATGCGGTTTATATCGATTTGGAACGTGATTGGGGGGCGGCTGAGCCTGACTATCGCGTCCAGTCGTTTGATCGTGATACGGCTGTGTTGTCAGAATGGGTGACATGTGTGCCGGTGACGTTTTCGCCGGTTGTTGCGTCAAGCCTGACGGAAGCGGGTGTTCCTGTTCTGCCTTCGGGACAGTTCGGTTCGTCTAACCCGGGCGGTGTCCCGAATCCGGTTTCGTTCCCAGGTAACGCAGTTAAGAATACTCCGGTTTCTGATGCTCCGAGTGTCTGTTCCGGTGGTGGTCTTTTGATGGATGTCCCGGCAGTGGGTGGTGATATCGTTAGCGGGTTTTTGAAAGCACCTGCCGGGGTTGAAGTCCGAGCTGATTGGATGTTCCATAAATCGGTTGGCCGTAACGGTGCGATGGCTGGGCATTATCAGGTGTTTGAACGCAACGAAGATGGCACAGCAGGGTCGATGGTGGCTTCGGGCGGAGCGGTGTCGAAATATTCTGGCTGGAGTCCGCCTGGCGATCGGGTCGGGTTTGACGACAAGGTTCTGTTTACCAGCAGTGGTAACGAGTACGGCTATATCATTCAGCTGGAACACAGCTCTCAGTCGGGCAGTGTGGAGGTTAGTGATGGTGCGCATTACCGTATGGGCGACTTCAAATTTACCATCGGCGAGACTGAGACGCAGGCCTGTCCTCCACCTGTGTCGGAGTGCGGCGAGAACGGTGGGAATAACGGAAACTTTTTTGTTCACACAGCATTCAATTACAACGGTTTGACTTATGGCCCTGGCTGTTATAACAGGGTTTCATGTGTGGCCGATATGGCTCCCATCTTGAAACAAATTTCAGAGTTTGGGTGTGAGAACGATGAGATGTTAGACGTCTTGTTAGCGGCCGGGCTTGTCGTGTTAGTAGGCTCTACTCTTGTTATTGGAGGTCCGATAGCGGCTGGTGGAGCGGCTGTTGGTTTGGTTACATCGCTTTGGTCCTGCGATACATCCGAAAACGGGTCGCTTACACCAGCCACGTCGTTAGGTAGTTTAGATAGTACGTGTGTGGCTACGAACGTGGCGATCTCGACTATTGCTAGCAGTTTCGGTGTCTACTACGGCTCGGCTGGGGCTTCGACTACGTTTGGTCGAGCGGTTGCTGTTTCTTGCGGGATTGGCGGTGCTGAGGGTGCAGTTGCTACGACTGCAATTGGCTATGTCCGGTCGGATCAAAATGTTGACGTAACCGACGCAGCTATAGCTACAGCCCTTGGATGCACCACCGGAGGTTCCGCCGGGGGAACAACAAAAGCCACACGAAACATAGCTACGAACTCACAAGTCGACGACATCATCGAGGTGAGTAACAAATGGATTGAAAATTCGGGTTCTACTGTTAGGAAACCCGACTTCTCAACGGACGTTACCCGATCCACTTTTGAACGAGAACTCGCCGCGAGGGGCTTTACTAGCGTGCTAAGGTCCGCAGACAAAAACATCGTTGAATGGAGTCTCGATGGCAAACGATACGTAGTCCGAGACTTCGCAACATCCACTGGGGAACCTGCGGTAGACGTCTACGCTGTAGGTGCGACCAGCATAACTCTGAAGATTAGGCTAGAGCCATGATGTGGACAACAATGGAAGAGCGGAACCGGCGACTTGCTCAGGCCGAGGTTTTGTTCAAGACTGATTGTGTGATGCCGGATGTTGTGAATCGGCTTGGTTTGTCGAATCGCCCGTTTTTTGATGGTGATGTGTTGTTGGGCTTTCTTGGCGGTTGGGAGATGGCTTCTAGTCTGGCGGAGCTACACGGAGATAGTGAAGTTCATTTCATAACGCTAGATAACGATCCAGGTTGGTTCTATTCTGAAGGTGGCCACTATGGCGGGTTCACACTAGCGACCGTCGCTGATAGCGATACCTATCAAAAAGCGTTGTACTCGCCGCAAGGGGGTGAATCCCGTGGTTGGATTGGTTACATAACAGGAGTTGCTGCCCTGTTTGGGGATTCGTTGAAGTGGGGTATTTGGGTTGAACGCGACGTTACCGGTATCGTCGTGGTCGAAGATCGGGATCATATTGCCGATTGGGAGGTTGAGAACGGCCCGTTTCTTGCTGTCGAAGATGCCTTGAAAGCTGGTCTTGGCTATGTTTGCAGGCCTGAGTTGCATCGGATCATTGCACGAAATTATGCATCGTGAAATCTAGGCTTTCAGGCTGGCAACTGACTTTGTCCAAGGGCGTCTCTGTCAGCTCCGGGCCTGGCGAGTAGGCCTCGCCGGGTTAGTTCTTTGAAGAGGTGCTTTGCCGACTGTGCCTCCGTTCTGGGCTTTTGGATAATCCGTTTGACAGTTCGCTAATACCAAATACGGCTCACGGTATCGACCCACTAGCGGGACTGGTTGCGGGCATGAGCGCCCTTCTTGAGTTACAGGGCGACATCGTTGAACACCTACATGTGTGGTGACAAACACGGCGATCTCTACCGGGGCTGCTAGTTTCGGTTGCTGTTTGCTGCTTCGTAAACAGCAGCCGGTTTAACGTTTGTTCAAACGGTGGCGGTATCGGCGCTGTTGAAGAAGGTGTAGCCACGACTGCTATTGGTTATGTAAGAAGTGATCAACAAGTAGATCTTTCCGACACCGCAATCGCTTCCGGGTTGGGTTGCGTCACCAGAGGCGCTGCGGGAGGAACCATCAAAACCACACGACCGGTAACTAGAACCGAAATCCCGTCACGGCAGATTGATGCGACTGACGCTATCGTTCGGCGCTCCTCGATAAAGGCAACTATCAGTACCCAAAAGCAAGGCAGGCATTTGTTGGGACGACTATTCTGATCGAACCTTGAGGCGTGTCTACTTAGCAAAACCAAAACTATGATGCGTATCGACTGTGCGTTCGTATGCCATCGACATAGTGAAGTGGTCGCGCTGGCAGCGTTAGGTGTTAGGGTAGGCACTTATGGACGTGGAGCTACGAGTGACTGCCGGTTCCGTTTGCCTGATGGTTTCGTCGATTGGGTCTAGGCAAGTCTCCTTTATCCTGCTGCTTTGAATACGTCTGTTGTCGGGTTTGCCGCAGTCACAGACTGCCTCGTGTTGTTGTATCCGCCCAGAATGAATCAGGAAGCCTGATACTGGCTTCCGGTAGTTAGAGCTTCAACGACGCCAGTTGTTTAGCGAGTTTGGGGTTCGAATAGTGTCGCAGTAGGGGTACCATAAGCGACTTATTCGAACCCGAATCTTCAAAGAAAGATTTGGGTTTTGTCGTGTCAGAGAAATTTGCGTCGTCGTGTTTGTGATCAGGAGTTTTTGGCCTGGTTACCAGCTGGTGGCTTCGAGTGCCCATGATTCGTTGTTGAGGGCGGTGAGGTGTCGCTGGTTATATTCTCTAACGTTTTCAGAAAATGTCGCCGATTCAATAGTTCAACAGAACCAACAGTAACTCACGGGAACCGTAAACGGCAAAGACTATACACTCGGTGTATTTTGGCCGGACCAGACCCGCCCACTACGTATCCGTCAGCTTTTCCCGAATCCAGAATGATGCAACTCGTACATGGTCAGAATTGAGAGTTACCTCCGCCGGAATGACCGAAGCTTTCTTCTTTTTGAGGAAGTTGAATCATACGACGGCGACGATATCAGTATCCCAGGCGCCATCGTCTTGACGATCGATGGCGTAGAAGTTCTAACGCAAGAGTTGTGGACTGACGTGAACTGGCTTTGGGGTTACCTGATCCAAGCGATTGACCAGTGCAGGCAAACTGGGTATGGCGAGACGGGTTTTCCGTATCAGCCTATACAACTGGAGGCAAGGACAATGGAGCAGACAGATCGTCTAAAGGTATCTGTTTTTGCAAAAGGAGTTGTAGATAATCAGGCTGTTGGTTCCGCAGATGAGATCTACCAAGCGGTTGCTGAGGCAGGGCTGGCAGCGCTCGATGAGTTCAGTCGTTTTGTTGATTCCGACAATGTTCCGGTCTATAGCAAGCTTCGTGAAATAATTGAGTCATGGGGCGTCACGGCTTAACTATGAACCGAACTGCAGTGCACGGAATTCGAAAGTTGTCGACGATTATACGGCTGGAGCTGACTGGGTTTGGAGAAGCGTGGCTCGTTTAGGGTTGTTGGAACGCTCCCTGGATGTGGTGCCGTGTAGTGTTGGAGCCCGATCGCCTTTTTGCGGGCAAGGACAACATTATGACGAAACGACAGAAACGGCATTCCCCTGAAGAGATCGTTCGTAAGCTCCAGACCGCTGACCGGTTGACTGTCGAAGGCAAGTAGAGAAACAGATTATGGGTTCTTGGTGGAGGTGACACTGTGACAGATCAAGAGATTGTCGAACTGTTCCATCGGTTAGGGATGCAGGCAAAGTTTTCGTTCAGAAGCCATCCTGACGACGCTGAAATTCTTCACAAAGTCGATGGTTTTTGGAGGGTCGCCCATGGGGAACGTGGAGGATGGTTCAGCGAGCGATGGTTTCCTCATCGCAGCAATGCTGCACTGAATCTCATAAGCCGTCTGGCAGGTATACCAAGCTATCGTAAAGATGCTCCGAGTTGGCCTCTTCGATTTGGTGTTGCTGAGGGGACTCCAGAACCTCGGGCCCCTGAGTCGTTGGTAAAGCGGCGTTCGTTGCGGTCTGATTTGCGGAAAGTTGTTGCAGATGGTGAGTTGGTGGATTTGCTAGGTGGTGTTGGGTTGGCCGCTGAATTGGTGTCGTTAGATAGGGGGTTGCCGGGTCGTTATTCGCTTCATGAGGACGGGAAGCGTTGGGTTCTTGTTTCACCGAAACGTCGGACAACGTTTAAGCACCACGGCGACGCTGTGTTGGCGTTGTTTGATGTGATGTCTCGAGATGTTGAGTGCAGGGTCGACTATGTCCAGCGAACTGGGTCAAGTAAGTACGGCGACGACACAGCGACGGATTTTGTTGAGTAGCCTTGTCTAAGAAGCTGACGGGCGAGAATCATCGAAGCTTGTTGGCCCAGGGCTCTCGGTCGGCTTCTTGGCGGGCTTGGTCTAGTAGCCGTTGTAGCGGTGATTTCGGTTTCGTCCGTCACCCGAAGTAGGCGTGATAGTTCTGCTTAGCGTCGAAGATTCGGATAACGAAAAGATCTCCTTGCTCAGGGCGAGGCCTGTAGAAGATGATGTGGCGTTCATAGCGCCACTTTCTCAGGTCTATGTATCTTCTTGACTCAACAGGGCTTCCCATCTCTGGAAAGGCAACGAGTAGATTTAGGCTCTGATCTAGTCCCACTGTGTAGGATTCGACTCGCCAGCCTTCCCAGTTCTGTTTGCCTTTCTCAATGAGTTGATTGAGGTCTTTTTCTGCGGACTTCGAGAGTTTGTGATTCTCGATTTTATCCATTTAGTGGGAATGGTTTACCGAAAGCTTTTTCGAAGATATTTTTTACTGTTAGCGTGCTTTCGCCGCTTTCGATGCCCTCTTGAAGAGCTGCATCAAGAGTGTCAATCTGATCGTCAGACGTTAGGGCATGCCACGCATCTACTTGCCCTTGTGTTGGTGTGGAGGAGAGTATTGACGTGTCGATTTTAGAATGATTTTTCATAAGTCATTAATCTCAGTTCGGGGTCGCGGCGCTGAGGAATGTGAACAGTCTATCGACTTCTCGGGGTGGAATCTATAGGTAAACCCTCGTTCGTCGCTGAAACAGCGGAAATTTACAGTGTCATAGGTAGTGGTCTTTGGTGGGCGAGTTGAAGAGGAGCGCTCACTGCCGTCGTTGGGACTTGAGGGTTTCGTCGGCAAACGCTTTGCCATATCGCCTAACCGCAAGTTCGTAGAGT
>JAHDFH010000078.1 GCA_020628305.1 Acidimicrobiales bacterium
GGCCAAGATTCTGATTGTTGGTTTGGCCCCAGGTGCGCATGGCGCTAACAGAACAGGGCGGGTATTCACGGGGGACTCTTCTGGCGATTGGCTTTACGCTGCTCTTTATAGGGCTGGCTTAGCCAATCAGCCGCAGAGTACGTCCTTAGATGACGGTTTAGTCCTTAATGATGTTTATATTTCTATGTCTGCAAGATGTGTGCCGCCACAGAACAAGCCAGAGAGACAAGAACTCCTCAACTGCGAAGGATTCTTGCGAGATGAACTCAAAGTTCTAAAACCTCGAGTGATTTTGGCACTAGGGGCGATTGCTTGGAACCGAGTCCAAGACTTACACGGCGTTAAGCCTCGCAAAAAGTTTTCACACGGAGCAGAACTCAAACTAGATCAGCAAACTACTTTGATTGCTTCTTATCACGTGTCTCAACACAACACCTTCACCGGCCGCCTTACTGAAGAGATGCTGGACGATGTGTTTGCGAGGGCAAAAACGATAGCATTTGCGGGCTGAACTAGTTGAATCCGGTGTAGGATAATTAGTCGAAATATACATGCCTCCTTAGCTCAGTTGGTAGAGCGCATCCATGGTAAGGATGAGGTCGACAGTTCAATCCTGTCAGGAGGCTCTGTGTCTAGATCAGGGTTGTTATGAGTCTTGATTGGCGAGACAGCTGGCTGAAGACCGCAGCTGCTTTTATCGCTGTGGCTGTTGCCTCACTTTTGAGTGTTATTTTGTTAGGCCCGTTGCATCCATTGGTTGCGGTTGGCGCTGTGGCTAGCCTTTGCGTGTTGGTGGAGCGATTAATCAAGCTTGATGAGCAGCGGGTTCAGGCATCTGAAAGCCAAGAATCTAGTGATTCACTAGGTCATGAGCTGCATGCTGGCACCCAACCAGCTCATTTTCTACCTCCTGAAGCCGTTGAATCGACTGACTTAGGCCCAGAAGCGACTGAGATGCAAAGGCCTGATCGAGTAGTTACAGTCTCGCCTCATAGTCTTGGATCTGTATACCGAGCTCGTCGAGCAAGTCGAAGCGACTCGACATCGCCCCGGGTTATAAGAAGAGGGCAAACACCCACCAGGTAGAGCTCTTGGTTAGCACCTTCGGATGTGAAAGCTGTAGGAACGCCAATCTAGTCTTTGAATGGGGCTACAGGCCTATATCGTGGTCCGTAGTCAGGTGGTATTCTAAAGTTTGGGCGGGTATACAGTGGCGAACAATTCAGCGTGGAATACAGCTTCACAAACAGCAGTTTTGCTGCCTGGGGAACAGCTCAGAAGTGCTACAAGGCCAAACCCTGGTAGCAAGGTTGAACTAACACTCGAACAGGCCCTTTGTCGTTTATGTGGTGTTAGCACCCTGGAAGAAGTTGGCAGCAATGGTCCGGTTAAGGCTTCTGTAAGTTTTTCAGATGATGCCGATGCAGCCTTGCAGAAGTACGAGACTCTGTTTGGCAGGGACTCACTACTCGTAGCGCTGTTTCTAGCCGACAAGTTCCCTGCACTGCTGCAAGCAACAGTTACGAGATTGGCGCAGCTCCAGGGGACTTCAACCAATACACACTCAGAGGAACAACCTGGGCGTATTATTCATGAGTTTCGAAATAGTGATGATCCTGTAGCACAAGACATAACTGAGCGAGAGGGATGGCAATGGCCTTACTACGGCTCAATAGATTCAACGCCTCTGTTCATTCTTGGCTGTAAGAAATTAGACGAGTTTGGCGTGATTGACTGGCAGCAACAAATTGTTCGCAATGACAAAGAGGTTTCTTTAAGGCAAGTTTTTGAAGATGCTGTTGGCTGGGTGCTTTTCAACCTCAGTAAATCTGAACTTGGTTTGATGGAAACTCACAAGTCATTTGAAACATCAATTGACAATCAAACTTGGAAAGATTCATTCGACTCGGGCTCATATGCCGATGGTCAACTCGCTTTTGGAAAAGTGTCTTCTTCTGAAGTGCAGGCACAAACTTATGATGCTTTGAGATATGCAGCTGAAGTTCTTAGCGAGTTTGGTAGCACTGAACTAGTGGTGCTAGTTGATGATGCCCGCCAAGCTTTACTTGACGGATTCAAAGAATTCTACATTCTTGACACCGATATTCGTATAGCCCATGGTGTTGGGTATGTAGACGGCCAGCCAAAACCCATGGAAATCTTGAGTTCAAACATCGGTCACCTGCTTGGCACACAGTTACTAGACGATGTTGAAGTCGAAGGTTTGTCTGAGTGGATAGTGGACTCATTGTTTTCTCCTGAGCTGCTAGCCGGAGCGGGAGTGAGATCTTTAGCTACCAACGCGGTGAGATACCGTCCCGGTGGTTATCACTGCGGCAATGTTTGGCTTTGGGAAAGTGCTTTGTTTGCTATCAAGCTAAAAGAGATCGGGCAAAATGATCTGGCTCGAGAGTTGGCTTTAAGAGTTTCTGAAGCATGTAAAGAGTTTGGCGGATACCCAGAGTTCGCTCGTGGGGAAGATGTCATTGCATTCAATGAGCTCGTGATCGATGTTTGGGATCCGGTAATTGAAAGGCTGAACCGTATCGAGCAGCCTCCTCAGCAGATTCAAGCTTGGACAGTTGCCGGATTGCTGGCTTTAGTAAGTGTGGGCCTTGTAGTTGATGGTACTGATGTTGGTGAACCTCGACTGTTCATTGATGATGCGCCGGAACCGCAGGAAACCAGAAGTGCGCAGCAAGATCAACAGTTTCTGGCTAGCCTCCCCAAAGGTTTGTTCCCTAGAAGATAATTAGCTTGTCTAAAGCATTCGGCTGAAAGGTCGATGTCCCCCATCTAGAACGGTGGCTCCCAATCCGGTGGAGGTTTAGGTTCTGGCCAGGGCAAAGTATCACCAGAGCGAGATCCAACGTCTAGATCAAGATCTAAGCCCGAATAGCCTTCTGGTTCTGGTTTGCGGTTTGGTGGTTTTGTAGTTTTCCACACCACGCCATTAGGTTGAACTAACTTTAGTGATCGATCTTGGTTGAGTTTGAGTTGCCATCCACCCTCGTGGGCTTGATGGTGGTGGTTGTTGCAAAGTGGAATGAGGTTGTCTAAATCAGTTGCTCCACCATTTCGCCAGTACTTGATGTGGTGAATTTCACACCAGTCAAGAATTTCGTTGCAGTCGGCCCAGGCACACGCAGAGTACATGCTTCGAATCGCTCCTTTTTGAGCGACGGTAGCTGTTCTGTGTTTTCTGCCTACGTTGACTGGAATGTTTGCAGAGCCATGAACAACTTTCTGGACTGTTGCATCACAGATATGACGCTCAAGAGACTCTACTGACATATTGATCCCTGAGGAGGTTTGTAACACAGACTGTGGATGAAGCCTGCGCCGAATAGCTGTTTGTTCATCAACGATAATTTCGATCGAAGCTTTCGGTTGATATTGCTTGTTGCCGAAAGATCCGTGCCCATTTGGTGCCGAACCTGCAAGCAGCAAATTGAGGTGGGCTGCGGCAAACAATTCTGCGTTGAGATTTAGTTCGGTTTCTGATGTAGCTGCCATTCGCCGCATCTCAGCCTCGATAGCTTTGCGGGCTTGTTCCCATTCTTGAGGTGCAAACCTTGTATGGATATAGCCTTCCCCCGTGCGTTTATTGAGCCAGGCTGAGCCCTCGGAATTGCGCCAGGCTTGCAAGTCTTCCTTGCGGCGGATGTCAGTATCGATACGCTCAATCTTTTGACTTAGAAGCTTTCGGTACTTATCTGGTGGATTCTTCTTGATTGCTGTGATGATCCAGTCGGAGCTAATTTGATCTCGAACCTTGTCGTCGAGTTTTCTGAACTTTCGGGCAGTGATCTCAAGATAGTCACACGCAACTGCCTCCACCTCAGCTAACTCGGGGACATGCTCAAGGGCTTGGGTATGTAGCGCTTTATGCTCTGCAGTTGTGATGCTGGTCTCACCATTTCCTTTCAAGACAGAAGTAAGACTTGGTGATTCGCCCTTTTCGTGCAGATCATTGATCACCAACCCCGCCTTGGCTCTGAGGTGGCCTGCAATATTTTCGAGTTTGGACAAAGCTGACAAGAGAGCTTTGGTATTGGCCAACGACTTTTCACGAGCTTGAAGAAATTCGATCTGATCGATAGCAGCGTGAAGCGCAGCAACAGATGAATCAGCGTCGTGAGTCTGAGATTTCGTAAGAGTTGGCATAGTAAATTTCCCACCGAAGATAGAGCTGCTGTTAATGCCTTGACCTACTCGGTCACAACAGAACTAATCCGACAATCAAACTTTATGACATGGGTCTGACATTTTCGGGTGTGGCTGAAGCTATCTCATGAAAAAATCTAGAAAAACTGACCAACCTTCACGACATTGATTTTTCTATTCACTTATCTATAGTTCAGTTATGAAGGTAGTTTCTGTACAGGTCGGAAAGATTCGTCCATCGCAAGCAGCTTCGATTGGTGAAACAGGAATCGATAAGACTCCCACCGATTCGATTATCATCACCAACGAGTCAGTTGAAGGTGACGAAATAGCCGACTTGAAGAATCATGGTGGCCCAGATCAAGTGGTCTATATCTACTCACAAACGGACTACGATTTCTGGCTTGAAGAGGCAAGCAGAGGGTTCCGACCCGGAGACTTCGGTGAGAACATAACTCTGGACACAATGACTGGTGCACAGAGCCAGGATGAATCTTTCTCAGTGCGCATTGGTGATCGATACAGAATTGGTGAAGTTCTGCTCGAGGTGACTGCTCCAAGAATTCCATGCGGAGTATTCACTGAGAAAGTTGGCGAGCAAGATTGGGTCAACAGATTTCGAAAGGCTGAAAGACCAGGCGCATACTGTCGGGTCATAAGCCCTGGAGCGGTGAGTAAAGGCGACGCCGTCAACTACGTTCCCGCTGATGAAGCTAACCCTTATCTGCGTGAAGTTTACCAATGGTGTTATGACCGCAGTCGATCTGCTGCTGATCTGTGGCGAGCCTTGGAAGCACCTTTGAGCGAAAGACTCAGAGCCTCGTTTAAGCGACGCATCGAAAGAGCAGCAAACTAAGAGCAACCAGCACAAGACCTAACGTGGCATGGCTGTGGTCGTTAGCTTGACCTCAAGATCATCGCGTTCTCTAAGAAGAAGAGTTGAGCCCAACACCTTGGTTTTTAGTTACTTAAGAGAGCGTTCGTCCCTGTGGACGCTGGGGGTGTGGAATCTTGCCATGAACTCCAGGCGCAACGCCTAGATCTAAATGCTGCCGACTCGGTTCTGGGTTGGCTTGTTGCTCTCGAGTGGTGAACGCAAAATTTATAGAAATACGAGTCTCTGGATGTTCCCAGAACCCTTCTTCAATAACTGGGGTGGGGTAGACCTCGTCGTACTCGACAAAGGTGGTGTGCGGATGGTTCTGTCCATTGAAGAAAGACAGGCATCCTTCGCTTGCAGGAAGCCGTACTTCTGGATCCCTAACTACTTCACGATATGAACGGGCTCCTGGCTTGCCGATCAGAGTTTCACCTACAGTTTCGCCGAACTGATTTCGTCTAGCTTTCAGCACCAAATTTGCATTCAGTGCCCATAAGTCCTGGTGTGTCTCGATTCTCATGCCGGGACCGAATACCAACCCATTTAATGCCTCATCCGCTCGAAGATTGCCATGGATATCTGTAATCATCAACGGCTCAAACCCTGCATAGGATGCGATCTTGGCACGGATGGTTGCCTCTATGTAGCCCTGAAGCCACCCAACAGCATTCAGTAAGTCTTCACCAGTTACGATGATGGTCGGTTGGATAACGCCTTGAGAATCGCCATCCCGATTGATACTTCTCACTGACTCATCAAGTATGAGACCAACGATTTGATAGTGGGCCTTGATAGCTTCTGTCAATTCCAGAAGCTGCTCATCGCTTAGCTGTGAGTTCACATTGCCAAAAGCGACGAGCCCTTGACTACCTTCAAATCGTTGAAACTGTGTTCCGCTCATTACTCTTTAAGTCTAGCTTGATCCCGTGGCGATCCTGAATTGGTTCATACCGAGCCCCGCTAACCAGCTTCTATCACTACAAGGTCTGTAGGGTCGGTGATTTCTGCAACTGGTAGTGGTTCTACCACTCTTCGTTTACCTGTCACTTGAATCAAAAGAAGCTCGCCATCAGCTGCTCTGGCTATTCCTTTTGCTCGGACGGTTGTGCTGGGAAGGTCATCGAGAATCAGATTGATTTCTTGCTCATTGGCACCTTCTGGCAAGGGGAGAGTAGAGACTCGATGTTGATCAAACAATGTTCTCGATACACCAATTTGAGGAATCGGACGACGGCTACTCAACCCAACCAATCCAGCTGCAGAGTGGATCGAGTCTGCCAACAACACCGTGGCATCTTTGGCAAGTTCAGTTACTCGGTTCTTAACCCTTTTGATTTGGTCAGTGTCAACGAGATCTCGCTTAGTCAGCAACACAACGTCTGCTGTTTGCACTTGTGCTCTTACCGGCTCCGAAACGACTGAATCTTCAGCTTCCCACTTATCGAACTGTTCAATATCTACAAGAGTCACGATACTGTCTAGTTGAAAGCCGGCAGTCGACACGAGACCTGAAGCGTTTATCGGATCGGCCACACCGCTTAGTTCTACAACAACAAGTTCAGGGGGAGTAGCTTTTGAGCGCAAATCATCGAAAGCCTCTAGGAAGCCGTTCTTCAAACTGCAGCAGACACAGCCACCAGTAAGGTCCAGCGTGTCAGTGCCGTGCCGTTCAATAAGAGCAGCGTCGATATTAGTTTCCCCTACATCGTTAACCATGACGGCGATTGGAACATCAGTTCTAGCGAGTAATTCGTTGATAAGAGTGGTTTTCCCAGCTCCGAGGTAGCCGCCGAGTAACACAACAGGCACGCGCCTTCCGTCCCATGGAGCAAATTCTGGTTCCACAAAGGTAATTTCATCGCTGGATTGGTTCATGGTGATACGGGCGCAGAGCGAGTTGCCCGACTTCTTCACTCTATAAAGATTCATTACTATCCACAGGAGTGGCTAGATAAGTCTCGACAGCGTGCCCCATAGCCCAAATCACTCTGTATATTTGGAAGGTCTACCATTTGGCGACGTAGCTCAGTTGGTAAGAGTGCTCGACTCATAATCGAGAGGTCGTGGGTTCAAGTCCCACCGTCGCTACAAATTTAGAGGCCTTGGGTACCTGGTCTCGTTTCCCAACTACGTCTCAACTGTTCTGAAAGTGTGCCCCTCCCTCTCGAAGACGTAAGGTCCCACTTATCGGGACGCGCAACAGAAGTAATCGATATCGGGTTTATAGAGAAATCATTTAGGACTGAAGCAACCTCGCTCAAGACTTGTTCTTGTTCTTCATTCAAGGTCACATGCCTGTGGGCAGCGCTGATGGTTGCAAGAGCCGTGGAAGCATTTCTCATGCTTAAGTCCAGTGGTCTTATCATCAGGATGGCGATCGCTTTGTTACCTTTAAGGCTTTTCTCCAATTTTTTGAATCGGCGTGAAAGCTCAGTTCCACTTTCCTTTTCAAGAGGTTGGAATCGTTTTTTGACGAGCTTAGGGAAACCAGTTTCCTTGGCACGTCCCTGAGCACGTGAAAAGTCTCGGCAGAATACCATCGGTAAACCAGGACTCTGCCTAGTTGGCGTCACAAATGCGTCATCTTTAAGATCCTCGAACATCTTCGCCATGGTATAGAAGCTAAGGTAAGCGCCCATTAGAGAACGGCGAATAGGATCTAGCCGTTGATCTAGCTCTGCTAACTCTTTGAGAATAGGCATCACGGTGTCATAGAACTCGAAGAACTCTTCACTTGTGCCGCCATTAGTCACCGCTCCAGGGTACAGGTTTTGGGAAAACTGCAAACCAAGCAGGGGAGAGGTGAAATTGGTCGCTGTTAGCGCTCCGGCCTGCTATTGTGGAGGATCCCTAGGGTAGTAGCTCAATTGGTAGAGCAACGGTCTCCAAAACCGTAGGTTGGGGGTTCAAGTCCCTCCTGCCCTGCTAGTGATGTTAGATAATTCGGAGTGAAGGGC
>JAHDFH010000012.1:0-14696 GCA_020628305.1 Acidimicrobiales bacterium
AACTCGAAGCTGATATAAACGAGCTAGTCTTTCACATGAGAAGCAAGGCCATTCTGGCTGTGCGGAACCCTCGAGAAGCCGAAGCCATGGCAGCAGTGCTGCAGGTCATCTCTTCTGTTGAGAGCATCGGCAATGATGCAGTTTACGTTTCTAGAGTCGTGACTCGTCGCTTGGGTATCCCTCGTCAACTCGTCGTCGATCTGATGGCGGCAGAGGAGATTTCACATCGCGTGGTTGTGGCTGAGGACTCCGCCTTTGCGAACAGTCCATTAGCCAGCTTTGAGCTCCCAGTACAAGCTGGGTTGCGAGTAATAGCGTTAAGGAGAGATCGCCAGTGGATCGTAGACCCCGACGGTGATGAAGTGATTCAATCCGGCGATGTTCTTTTCTTGCGAGGAGCCCCCGAGGGAATAGCGCAGCTTAGAGATTTAGCAGGAGCTCCGCCGCTATCGAAGCCGATGGGCGAAACAGCAGCAACAGCGCTGACTGATCTAGATCGGGCGGTCGACACCGTAATTGAAATGAAGGATCTTTCCGAAGTCGCTGTTGGGCTTGCATATTCAGCCCTTGTCTTTAATGATCGCAGTCTTGCAGCTGAAGTGAGCCAGTTAGAGGACCGGCTCGATGAGATGAAAGAGCGCCTTGAGCTCTGGGTTTTGAGATGCGCTTCAGATGATGTTGAACCAGCTCGACTTCGTGGTCTCCTACATTTAGCCGAAGCGGCCGAGAGCCTTGGTAATCAAGCCAAGCAGATGGTCTGGATAGTGGAAAAAACCGACGAGCTTCACGAGGTTCTTGAAATGGCCCTGGGTGACACAGACGATATCGTCGTATTGATTCCCGTAGCAGAAGGGTCACGAGCAACAGGAATGTCACTTGATGACTTAGAAATTAGCCACAAGGGCTATCAGCTTCTGGCTATTGAACGCAACGGTCGCTACATTTACAGGCCGAAAGCTGGTACACAACTAAAGGTTGGGGACAGAATCTTAGCCAATGGCCCCGAAGAGGGTTACGAAGCCTTGGCAGCTTTATTTGGCTGGGCACTAATAGAAGACGAAGATGGCGACACCACACTCGAACTCCTTGAGGCGCTAGCGGACTAGACTATTGGTCCTTGATTTGTCGAGCCGCTTGTTCTCGAGCTCGCCGTTCAGAAGCTTCCGTCTCTTGTTTAATCTTGTCCATTGCGGAGGTAGCTGATTCACGTGAGCGGTACGCGCTCTCTGAGTTAGCGGGAATTGATTTACGTTCTCGACGGTTTGGAGATGCTGGTGGATAGTCTCCGCCCTTAATCATTTCCGCAATTCCACCAATGGTTCCTAAAGCTGCACTCATATCGGCTGGAACAAAGATCTTGGTTGCGTTACCATCTGCGATTCCCTGAAGCGCTTCGAGATATTTGATAGCAATAACTCGATCATCGGTACCAGCCTCTGAGATCGCTCGAAAGACGCTGTCAATTGCTTGAGCTTCACCTTCAGCTACAACTTCTTGGCGGTACTGTTCAGCTTCAGCCTTAACCCTAACCGCCTGGGCTTCACCCTCGGCTGTGAGAATGTCTCTCTGCTTAACACCTTCAGCTGTCAGAATAGCGGCCTGCTTCTCACCTTCGGCCCGAGTGACCGAAGCTTCCCTGCTGCCGTCAGCTTCAAGTACAACAGCTCGACGGGTACGTTCTGCTTTCATTTGCTCGTGCATGGCATTCATTACGTCTGCAGGTGGATCGATTCTTTGAATCTCTACACGAACTACTCGAACGCCCCACTTATCAGTGGCGTCATCTAGTATCTGGCGCAGTGAGCTGTTTACCCGCTCGCGTGAGGTGAATGCTTCATCGAGCGACATCTCGCCAATTACGTTACGTAAGTTGGTTTGAGCGAGCTTCGTTACAGCGAGAATAAAGTTCGCCACCTGGTAGAGAAGGTGGCGTGCATCTGTTGGCTCATAGTAAATAACAGCGTCAACGGAAACAGTCACATTATCTTCGGTAATTACTTCTTGAGGGGGAACGTCAATTACTTGCTCACGCATGTCGACCCGGCGCATCACCTGGACAAACGGAAGGATAATGCGAAGGCCAGGGTTGACTTCTTCTTTGAAGCGTCCGAATTGCTCGATCACGCCACGTTCGTGTTGTCGAACTATCTTTACTCCTGCAACCACATAAATAAACAGGAAGACGATCAGAATTAGCAAGAAAGACAGTAATAGTTCCATAAGTTAGGCTCCTTGTTCAGTGGTTTTAGGTTTAACGGTTAGTCGAGTTCCGGTCACCTCTGTGATGTTTACCACAGCTCCAACTTTAATAGCTTGATTGTCATGCGATTCCGCACGCCATGTTTCTGAGCCAATTTTGATCATCCCAGCCTCGCCAGGTCCAGTAGGAATAGCCTCAATGACTGTTCCCTCAGATTCCATGAGTCTCTCGGCCCCTAAAGCCAACCCTGATGTGGCATTCTTGTCGAGCTTGCGCGAAAGCGGTCTGAGTGCAAGAAACGCAACGACACTTACGACTACAAACACTAAGAAGCTCAACCCACCTCCGCCAAGAGCTGCGGTGATTGCAGCTGCCAGCGCACCTACGCCGAACGGGGCGAGGTAAAAAGAACCAGCAATAAGGATTTCTCCGGTGCCGAGTGTTGCAGCTATTGCAAACCAAATGATCGCAAGAGTTTGTGAGTTCATAGACCCTCCTAAGGTGTTAATAGCTTAGTCCAGATCAGTACTCAGGTGTTCAACCTCACTTCGGGAAAAGTTACGACTATCCTCTTTGATGTGTCTACAACAATCTTAGAAAGAATAATCTCGGCCGAACTTGTTGGATCAGGCTGTGGACTATCGTGCACTGCCCAACTAAGTGTCGGCCAAGAGTCACAAACTCTTACTATTGAGCGGGACTTAGTACAAGAGACTGCCAGTCAAAAACCTGAAGTGCAGGTCAAGCTTACACACGAAGAATTTGAAGCTCTATTGCAAGGTGAAACAGACTTCGCCACATCTTTCACAAAAGGTGACCTTAAACCCACGGGCTCAACTCGAGCGATTATGTGTTTGGCAGCTCTATTCTCTAGCTAGCCTCATAAAGGCTGTTCAGAGCTCTCACAAACCGCCCAAAGACCTCGATCTGATGCTTTGGCGCTGTCTAGAGCGTCGTCGAGTGTGTCTTGCAATGAAGTGTTGGGGGCATAGGATCGAGCATTGGCGTAGCCCTCCCGAACCAAAACTTCGTTAACAAACTCTCCGTCTTTGTAAAGGTATAGGAGCAGACGGTCGTAGCGGTCTCTAGCTTCAACATCTCTTGCGAACTGTACGATCGTTCCTTCAGGAAGATAAGCAGTTAAGAAATCGCTTGCTTGTTGTCCAAAGCATTGAACTGGTTGATTTCCTGGGCGAGATTCTGGTGTATCGATTCCAATCAGCCGAACAGTTTCTTCTGAGCCATCGATTTGTAGAACCACTGTGTCTCCGTCTACGACGTAGCTGACGATTCCTTCGTCTAGACCGTTTGCGTTGAGTGAGGCCTCGGAAGAGCTAGAAGAAGTTGTGGTAGCGCACCCAGTGATGAAGAGTGCCAGTATGAGGGTTTTAGTGAGTTTGTTCACCCTTCAAGACTAGGCGGCTACTAGTTCTAGGCGTTCTTCGGGAGATGATTTTGTTTCGAGAATGGCTCTGGCTCTCGCCAAGCCAGCCTTACCAACGGAAATGGTTTGACGGTCCAGTTGCCAATCGTTTTCGAAGGTGATGAGTCTAAGTTGTGCGTTGTTTTCCATACCCAAACTATTGCATGAGGGTCTGACATTTTACTTTGCTAGCTGTTTAAGCGGGATTCTAGCTCATCGGGACCCACGCTAGGACAACCTGTTCAACGTTGATATCGGTCTTTTCTAGAGGGATCTCAGCTTCAGTGATATTGGTAGCGGCTTCGGCCCATTTGTCGTCGATTTCGACAACAGCATCTTCTATCTCAATCTCTAGCTCATCGAGTTCTGCTTCTTTCTCTTCGAGTCTATTTTCTGCAGTATCGAGTCTTGCACTTGTAGCAGAACCGCGTTTACGACTAGAGGAGATCTTACGCGCAGCAGTAGCTAGCTTACGAGTGGAGGAACCGCCACCGAAGAGACCTCCAAGAATCGAAGAGCCCACATCCATCATCGAATGGCTCCGGTTGTCAGATTTTTGGTTCTCTAGTTCCTTGACACGATCTTCAGCCTTGGCAATAGCGGCTTCCACGCGATCCCGCTTGGTTTCCAATTTGGCTATTAGCTTGGCAGATTCAGCGTCTGCCATTTCTTCAGCAGCAGCGTCACAACGCTTTGTAAACTCTTCTTTTGACTCTTCGGGTCGAGACCAAAGTTTCAGCTCAGTATTTTCAAAGAGCGTTAAAGTCTCATTTGTGTAAAGTTCAGATTTGATTGCCGTCTTTAAAGCATTGACCTTGGTTTTTGTAATAGTGAAATCTGGGGTTACATAGCCAGGCTTATCAGGAACAGCTTCGGTGAAGTCGCGCTCGTCAAAATCAACCTTGATATGGCGAGATAAATCGAAATCATCGCTACCTAGGGGAATAAGAGCTTCCCATTCTGATTGAGAGCGAAGCTCGGCCTTTGTATCATCGAACAGCAGCTGCACTCGAGCAGCAACATAGGGTACGAGTTTTGTACCGGCTGGATCAGCTCCAATATCAGCGAGCCAAGGCGAAGATGGTGTTACAAAGCGAGCTGCTAAACCTTCTGGTAGCTCTGGGGCCATTGGGGTTGTCGCTGGATCTGTCGCCGTTACTGGCTCCGCTACAGCTTGGGTTGGGTCAGGAACCGGTGCTTGGGCCTTCTTTGCGGCCATCAGTTTAGTTATCTGATCAGATGCTAGCGGACCAGCCAAGTAGCTCATGGCCCAACGTGTGGTGAAAGTAGGAGTCTCGGAATTCTTGGTTGAACGCAGCACAAACTGCCGCTTGCCGAGAGAACTGATTGTGTTCTCTAATGCTTCGATATCGGTGCTTCCATCGGCAGCCCTTAGACCATCGGCGAGGCGCTTTTTGTCTTGCTCTGTTTGAAGCCGGCCAATCATCCAAGTCCCAGCGTTACTAATGGCTTTGTAATCTAAATCGATTGGGTTTTGGGTGGAAAGCACCAAGCCAATGCCGAAGGCGCGGGCTTGCTTTAAGAGAGTAAGTATTGGCTTCTTGGTCGAGGGTTTTCCGTTTGGTGGGGCCATACCCATTACCTCATCAATGTAAACAAGCGCACGGAGCTCTCCAGTGCCCTGTTTAGTCTTCATCCAGGAAATCAACTTTGACAGCACCAGAGTAATCGCAAAGTGCCTTTCCTTTTCTTCGAGATGACTAAGGCTCAGGACCGCCGCTTGCGCATCGCCTGAAGAGTTCCAAAGAAGCTTTTCTATATCTAACGCTTGTCCAGTGCTCCAAAGGCTAAACGTAGGCGAGGCCAAAAGGCCGTTAAGTTTCATCACTAGATCACTGCGATCCTCTTCTGGAAAGAAGGTGTCAATATCTAGAACGCCAAGCTTGCGTATTGGCGGATTCTGAATTTGTGTCAGCAGAGTCGGCATGTCTATTGCACTGTCAGCAGCCCATGCATTAGTAATTAGGTTGGTGATCAGAATATGCTCCCGCCCAGACAGCGGATCAGAATCTATTTCGACAAGGTTCAGTAAACCGGTAGCTGTAGCGCTTGCCTCATCGCTGATAATAGTCTCATCGGCACCTTCTGGCTTTTGTAATCCTCCAAGGAGATCGATTGGAATACCACTGTTGCTGCCAGGTGTGTAAATCGTAGGATCAGAAGCAGCCACTTTATTCATCGACGCTGCATCTATTCCCCAAGTGGCTAAACCGTTCTTCCACAGCTCTGCGGTACTTGCAGCCGCCTCGGCAGTCGTTTTGCCGTCAGCTTTGGCGGATGCTGGATCTATCCAGGGTTCGAAGTCGCTAGCGCCAAAGTTTGGGAAGTTTAGGCAGAGATTTCCAAGATCTCCCTTGGGATCAATCGCAAGCACAGGAATGTTCGACATTAGCGCTTCTTCTAATAGCACCATTCCAAGACCAGTCTTGCCCGAACCTGTCATACCTACTATCACACCGTGAGTTGTGAGGTCAGAGGCTTTCACGTCGGTCTGCGGGCCTGTTACCTCTCCTGATGTAGAATCAATAACAGCACCAAGGCTGAGCTTGCCGGTTTCTCTTTCGATCTTCATAATGGGCTAAGTTTAGCTCAGGGAAAGCCGAAGTTTACGGGCTTAGGTGATAGTAACTGGTGTGCCGAGTGGCAGAATCTCAGCGAGACGCTCAATTACGTCGTTTGGCAGCCGTACACAACCGCTTGAGGCTTCAGTTCCAATTGATGATGGATCATTGGTTCCATGAATGCCGATAATTGCGTCTTCACCATTGAATTCTGTAAGTTGCTCTGAAAACCCAGATAATCCGAACGCAAATGGCCCGTAGAAAGGATTGGTTGAGGCAAGTAATTCAGTGACAAAAAACTCTCCAACAGGTGTAGCGGCAGCGCCGGTGCCAATAGCGACTGTCTCGTTGATGATTACCTGATTACCGTCGATCACACGAAGGTTGAAGCCCGACCGATCAATCTCAACCCGCAAATCAGTAAAGCTCAGGGTGACATCTTCTGCCCTAATCCAACCTGTTGACCCATTTGGCTTTACAGGAAGATTAATGTTCCACCAACCCTTTGGAGTAGTTGGATTAGGCACGACTGTAAAAACGGTGGGGACGAATGCTGTAGATCCGGGAGGTTGACGCACACTACTAAATTCGTAGGTGACCTCTGCATTTAGATCAGGCACGGCATAGATTTTGGCGCTAGCTATTGAATCGACGACTGTAAGAATCTGGGTAATTGTTGGGTCAGCCGTTTCTGTAAGCGGGTTAAGAGCAACAGATCCGCCTAGGGTATTGGTGGTAGCGGCAGTCTCTTCCGCCAAAGCTTCGGGGGTCGGCGCATCAGGCTCCGAGCCGCTTGTGCAGCCTGCAATGAAAAGGATTGCAAGCAGAAAGGAATATATACGCATGGGTTTAAGTTTACACTTGTGAAGGCGACGTACAATTGTCAGACCTATAGGTTAAAATTGTGTTAGCAATAAAGGGGCAATCATGAGCAACACAACTGAGTTAGAAACAACAGGCGTTGCAGAACAGCTAGTTGCGTTCGCCCTTATCGACGAGGCCCTAAGTACCCTCAGTGGACGCCAGCTCGTTTCCGTTGAAGAAGTAACCGACTTGTTGCTAGATATCCGAGCAGCTATCGATACTCGCTAACTAGGTCGGAAACAGCCAAAGGGCACTGAGCCCGATTGCTGTGCCCACAGCCATGCCTGCCACAATGTCGCTGGCATGGTGAACTCTATTGTGCACTCTTGAAGAAGCTATGACCACTGCCAAAGTGAACCAAATGGGTGCAAGGCTTGAGTAGCTTGCAGTTAAGAGGGTGGCTGCAGTGAAAGCTGATGAAGCATGCCCACTTGGCAAACTTGTCGTGCTCGGTCGCCTGGGTGTTGTTGTAAGAGCGGTAGAAGGTTCTGGACGGGCACGGTTAGTGATGCGTTTGATCACTTGATTTACCAAGACAGATTCAATCAGCAGCGCTAGAGCAAGCCGGAGCCACTCGTTTCGTCGCTCAGCAATTGGAAGTAACACAGTCAGCCCAATGATCTGCCAGATTATTGCAAACTCAGCGACATGGGATATGTAGTAGCTGAACTGGTCTGCAAACCGGTTGCCTCGAAATCGTTGCGCTACATCGTCTAGCGCCTTGTCGAATCGAGTGATTACGTCCAAAGAAGTCATTGAATATTGTTGGGAACAGTCGGTGTGACCGTTACAGGAGTAGTTGTGATTGGAGCGGGAATTGGCTGGGGACCGTTTGGAAGCTGAGGAGCGGTTGGAGTAGTTATTGTCGGGCTTGCAGGGTTGTTGCCTTGCCGAGCTTGGCGTTCGGCCTCTCTTTGCGCCTCAAGTTCCCTTTGAGCTGTAGTTGGTTGTCCGTTACAGCCGTATCCTTCCCTATCCCGATACAGGGCTGTCACCGGAGCGGTATCCTCTACGCCATCGATAACGCGTCCGACTTCGACCACGTAGCACCCAGCTCCTTGACGGTACTGGATTGGGTCCAAAGCTTCAACCTTAAGGTGCTTGGTTGAGTAGAACGTTACGGTGATCGTGGTTGGAGTGTACTCAGTCCAGACCAGTACGCCGTAGGGCGTATCATTCTTGATGATCTGCTGAGGATCACCCCATGAGATAGTCGCTTCTAGACCCTTTGGATAGCGCGATATGTAAATAGTGTGTGGCTGGTATTCGACAAGTTCCATGCCACCAAAGAATGCAGCGTTGAAGAAAGTGGTAATGAACTGGCTGATGCCACCACCGACGTTATCATTGCGGATTACTCCATCGACGATCGCACCAGCGGGTACGAAACCTTTCTCGATTGTTCTACGGCCAACATGCTCATTCAGCGAAAGAGTCTCGCCGGGCTCCACAAGGGTGCCATGCATGAGATCTGCAAACTTCTGGATATTGATAACTCGACCTTCACCAGGGGAGTGAGAAGTGGTGCATGAGCTAATCTCTTCCACTATTCCTAATTCAGCGAGTTCGTTGTAGCGCCGATTTGGTTCAACGAACCTGGGCTCGATAATGGCCCGTCGAATGTCAAGCTCTGCGTTATCAGAGTTTGTACCGATCCTGCCGTCTCGCTTGCATTGGATCTGCATTGATTCAAAGTCCGAGAATGGGGCTGGTTCCGCAATGCCTGGATCGCTTAGTAACGCGCGTTTAAGTTCAATACCACTCTCGGTGCTGCAACATTCCACATCTTCGGCTGGCGGCATAAGAATTGGTGTGTTGTCGATGACAATGAACTCCGGCTCTGCTTTGGTGCTTGTGAGGCTTACCAACCCAACAGTCCCGATTTCATCTGCAATCACTTCGTTTGCCGCAGTAGAGTCCACAACCCAGTCTGCTTTCCCTGCCTTGGTTTTCTCAACGCTAAACCAGGTGCGCATCTTTGACCCTGGGATCTCAACGGATTTGTCCAAGATCTGCACTAGAAGGGGTTCTGCGATTAATGGCTCGATTTCAGCTGCTAGGGCCTGTGCATCTTCGAGCGAAACTTGAGGGTTAGTGATCTTGGTTTTGAGTGCTACTTCGTAGGGCGGTCCATCGTTTATTGCATCTAGGTAAGCTTTCGAAAAGTTGGTCTCAAATAGCGCTACTCCTGATGATCCTTCAACTGCAACAAGCCCTCCTGATCGCCACTCGTACTTCGCTTCCGTTACAGCATCGAGCTTTTCAGTTACGCGGTTATGGGTAACGTCCGCCACTACTTCTTCATCAAACTCAAAAATCAAATCGGTTGCTAGGTTCTTGCCTGCCACGCTGAGTGCCCAGTTGAGCGGTCGAATAAGGGCAAACGTGGACTGCTGCGAGTTGAGCGCCGCTGCCGTCACGGATTCAGCGTCTAGTGATATTCCCAGATCACTCACGGGAATCTCTACCATGTTGCCATCAGCCCGGATTTCAACGACGCTAGTTTCGATATCCAAAGCAATCTCGTCGACAACTTGCGCCAGCTCCTGGTTGCTAAGGTTCTCAACTGGTTGTGCCGCAACTGTTGTTCCTCGAGGAGTTCGGTCGCCTGACAAAGCACCGTCGAAAGCATAAGCAGCACAGAGGGCGCCATAAGCAAGGCCTCCGACTGCAATCCAAACCCCTAGACGTCCCTTGGTTGTCTTAGGACGGCCAAGTGTTACTGGTTCTGTGAAGAGTTCTGGATTGACTGCTGGTTCAGTAAGGTGCGCTCGAATTGAAAGCGGCATCATTGCGATAAAGCGGGAGATCCTGCTAGTTCCCTGAGAAGGTATTAGCTGCTCCTCAGTTGGTGCAAGCTCAGACTCAGCCTCATCGGTCCCTGTAGATGGGTCCTCATCTGGTAGCTCGGAATCTTCTTCCGGTTCTTCATCATTGCTTGAAGTGTCATCAAGTTCTTCAGACCTATCGTGTCCAAGGAGATCTTGGTGCTCCTCAGTTGAGTCTGATTCTTTGTCTTGTTCTTCAGTAGCCTCAGCGTCTTCAGACTGAGGTGACGGCTTTTCAGTCGCTTGGTCATTGGTTAGTTCAGAGGACTCCGGAGTGTCCGTAACTGCATCGTGTTCCGCCTCACTATGTTGCTCTGATGGTTCAGCGATCTGATTTTGATCCGATGGCCCACCTTCGTCTTCGGCTGACTCAAGGTTGGCCTGGGAAGTATCAGTCTCACCATCAGAAGGTTCCTCAGGTTGTTGATCTTCTGCCGATTTACCGGAGACTTCGTCATCTGCTAGCTCTTCAGATTTGACTTCGTCAACAACACTGTCAGCGAAAACTTCGAGAGCGACTGGAGCTTCGCCGGTCTCAGGATCCTCAGCAGTCCAAACTTCTAGGTCGGGAGAAGAATCGCTAGGTTCCTGATCTTGTGATGCTTTACTATCTTTGCCGGTGGGTCGTGCTGAACGAGTTGGTTCATCGCCGATAGGGGGCGGGGGTACCTCAAAGGCAGGTGTCGGCTCTTCAGGATTTTCCTGGGGTTCGATCTCTTCATCTGCCACCTATCTAGTGTGCCATGATTTTGGGGATCTCCTGCGTCTGTAACTGTTATAAGGTGCAGTTAAAACAGGCTTAGTTGGGGCCTTCTGAGACCTCTGAGATGATCGTAATCGACTTCGATAGCAGCGATGCCACGAGATTCAGCTAATACTTTAGCCTGCGGCTTAATAATCTGAGCAACGAAGATCCCTCTAACAGGGGAGTGGTCAGGGTCCTTGCCTATAAATTCCAGATAGCGAGTGAGTTGTTCAACACCGTCGATTTCACCCCGGCGCTTAATCTCGACGGCTACATATTCACCGGTAGGGTCTTGACAGAGCAGGTCTACAGGTCCGATATCAGTGTAGTACTCCTTCTTTACAAGTACCAAACCCTCTTGTATCTCTTGGGGATTTATAGCTAGAAGCTCTTGGAGGTGAGCCTCTACGCCGTCTTTCTGAAGCGACGGCTCGTCTCCAAAGTCGTAGTTTGTATCGGATATGCGACAGTGAATTGATATCTCAAGCAGTTCATCGTCATTGTTAGTAACTCTTAGTGAGTCATCCTCTTCTACCAGAATGTTTGGTGAAGTCATCCAGTTCATTGGCTTGTAAGCACCACCATCTGAGTGGATGGCAACACAGCCATCTGCTTTGATCATTATCAGCCGGTGAGCCCTAGGAAGGTGTGCATCCAGCCGTCCACGATAGTTAACCGTGCAATCAGCAACAATTAGTCTCATTACTAAAACTCTAGGTTTGAAAGGATCTCGAGGCAATTGTCCGCAAGCTCAGGCCTGCAGATAAGAAGATCAGGCAGGTATGGGTCTTCAGAGTTGTACAGCATTTCACTGCCGTCGAGCCTTGAACAGTGAAGGCCAGCAGCTTGAGCTACTGCTACTGGTGCGCAGGAGTCCCACTCGAACTGGCCTCCGGCATGAGCATAGATCTCGGTATCACCGGTAACCACCGACATTGCTTTTGCCCCAGCTGACCCCATTTCGACATACTCCGCGCCAAGTTGCTCGGCGAGTGCTATCGCAGGTGCGGGCCGGCGAGTTCTGCTCACAACTACTCTAAGATTCGCAGTAGCCGACGTGAGCTGTGGTGGAGAGTCTGTTGAGAGAGTGATGTCTGAAGCAGGTAGTGCAACAGCTCCAGCGATTGGTCGGTGATTTGATACAAGTGCAATATGCACAGCCCAGTCGATACGTGGCACCTCTGAAAATTCTCGAGTGCCATCCAGAGGGTCAACTATCCAGACACGATCCGCATTGAGTCGTTCAAGGTCGTCTTTGCCTTCTTCGGAGAGAACCGCATCATTTGGACGGTGTTGTTCGAGCTCGTCGATGATTAAGTTGTGAGCTGCCTGATCGCCAGCGTCTTTCAGTTCTTTGCCCTCAACACCCTGAGCATGGAGCTCGGCTCTGACAATTCGAAGTTTGGCTCCAACTTTGGTGGCTAGATAGTCAGCGAATTGATGATCGTTTAGTTCTTCAGGCACGTGCGAGAGTTTAGTGCCTAGAGAAACGTTCTGCTTGGTTACTTCTGGGATGGTTTACCGTAGGGTTTTTTGGCTTCTGTGTAACACTCTTCGTGATATTGTTCAACTCGCTGCCAAACACCGTTTTCGTAAATGTTGCAGATCACTTGCTGTTTGCGATCTCTCGCCTTGAAAGACACAGACTCCCCACAGAATGGGCAATCTGCTGAGGCCCCGGCTTCGATGGATCGAAGTATTGCTCTGCTTTTCCAAACGGTTTTCTTTGGTGCCTTCTTTTTCGCCGAAGCCTTCTTAGCAGCTACCTTTTGTGGAGCTTTTTTGGCTGGGGCTTTCTTCGTGGCCTTCTTAGGCACTTTTTTCGACTTTGCGGCTGGCTTCTTTGTGGATTTCTTTTTCGTCGCCTTTTTGGCGGTCGATTTTTTTGTCACCTTGGAGCTAGCCATGGAGATCCATCGGCTCTGGTATGCAAATATTAAGTGGGGTTGCAGGATTGGCAGTAAATGGGTCTAACAGCCTAAGAACGATCTAGGGGCTTGTAAGTCACTCGTTTAGGCCCAGATGCACCGTCTTGCTTGGCCATAAACTCTTCGTACTGACTAAAGTTCCCTTCAAACCAGCGTACTTGGGAGTTGCCCTCAAAACTGAGAATATGTGTTGCGATCCGATCTAAGAACCATCTGTCGTGACTGATCACTACAGCACAACCGGGAAACCTCTCGAGTCCATCTTCTAGCGCACGAAGTGTGTCCACATCGAGGTCATTTGTTGGCTCATCAAGCAGTAACACGTTGCCACCTTTGCGGAGTGTTCGTGCCAGGTGCACACGATTGCGCTCACCACCTGAGAGAACGTTGACGGGTTTCTGCTGGTCTGAGCCTTTGAAGTTGAACGATGCGACGTAAGCTCTGCCGTTAACTTCCTTGCCTCCAACCATCAGCACATCATGGCCTTCGGTAATTGCATCATAGACTGTGTCATCGGAGTTGAGGGCATCTCGTGACTGATCAACATAGGCAACGTCCACAGTGGAGCCGACGGTAATCGTGCCACTATCAGGTTGTTCACCATCGCCTGTTGCGGCAGCAACTAGCATTTTGAACAGGGTCGTCTTACCAGCTCCGTTTCCGCCAACTACTCCAACAATTCCCGCTGGGGGGAGGGAGAACGAAAGGTTCTCAATCAGTAGTTTGTCATCAAAGCCTTTGCTCAGAGCATCGACTTCAATTACTTGATTTCCGAGTCTCTTGCCGGCCGGAATAGCAATCTGTACTTTCTCCGACGATGGATCATATGCCTCGGCCTCTTCTCTTAGCGTCTCGTAAGCTGCGAGCCTGGCTTTCCCTTTTTGTTGGCGAGCCTTTGGTGACATGCGCACCCACTCAAGCTCTCGCTCTAACGTCTTAGCTCTGGCATCACTCTGTTTCTTTTCCTGGTCGAAACGCTGCTGTTTTTGCTCTAGCCAAGAGCTGTAATTGCCCTCAAAAGGAAGGCCCTTGCCCCTGTCAAGCTCCAAAATCCAACCGGCAACGTTGTCTAGAAAGTATCGATCGTGAGTGATAGCAACAACAGTTCCGTGGTAGTCGGCTAGAAAACGTTCTAGCCAAGAAACTGATTCAGCATCAAGATGGTTTGTGGGCTCATCAAGCAAGAGTAGATCTGGCTTGGAAATCAAAAGCCGGCACAGAGCTACTCGTCTGCGCTCGCCACCGGAAAGATTGTCGACCCCTGCTTCCTTGGGGGGGAGGCGAAGGGCATCCATTGCAACATCAATTTGCCGCTGCAGATCCCAAGCATTTGCCGCTTCCAATTTGTCTTCTAACTCTGCCTGCTGGGCTCCAAGTTTTTCATAGTCAGCGTCCGGGTCGGCCCATTTCGCCATGAACTCATCGTAGGTGCGTAGCAGCGTTACAGTTTCGCCGGCTCCGTCCATCACATTTCCCTGGACTGACTTGTCAGAATTTAGCTGTGGTTCCTGCTCTAGGAGACCTACTGTAAAGCCAGGCGAAAGCCTTGCTTGCCCTGTATATCCGTCATCGGTTCCGGCCATAATCTTGAGCAGTGATGATTTTCCTGCACCGTTGGAACCTAGAACTCCTATTTTAGCGCCCGGAAAGAACGAAAGTGATATGTCTTGAAGGACTTGGCGATCGGGCGGGTAGAAGCGGCCGACTTTTTGCATTGAATAGATGAACTGCTGAGACATGCCTTCGATGCTATCAATCGCTAAGCGCCCAATCGTAAAAAAAGAAGAGTTGGAGGAATTTCTTCCCCCAACTCCTTCAAAGCTATTCCGTTGTGTTACGAAATTACTTGCGGCTTCCCGCTTTGCTCTTTGCCGCTGGGCGACGCTTAGCAACTGTCTTGCGAGCCACTGGCTTGCGAGCAGCTGTCTTACGAGCGGTGCTCTTCTTAGCTGTTGGCTTGCGCTTAGCTGTTGCTTTCCGTGCAGCTGGCTTGCGCTTTGCTGCGGCTTTCTTTTTTGGAGCTGCTTTTTTCTTAGCGGCTGTCTTTCTTGCTGCTGGCTTTTTAGCTGCAGCTTTCTTTTTTGGAGCTGCTTTTTTCTTAGCGGCTGTCTTTCTTGCTGCTGGCT
>JAHDFH010000012.1:14796-41823 GCA_020628305.1 Acidimicrobiales bacterium
TGTTAGCTGCAGCTTTCTTTTTTGGAGCTGCTTTCTTCTTAGCTACAGTTTTGCGAGCAGCTGGCTTACTTGCAGTTGCTTTCTTCTTTGCAGCGGTCTTGCGCGCAGCAGTTTTGCGTGCAGGTGCTTTCTTCTTTACAACTTTTTTGGCCTTCGCTTTTGCTGGTGCCTTTCGAGTTGCGGTTTTCTTTTTTGTTGTTTTCTTTGCAGCCACTTTTAGTTTTATCTCCTTAAGAGCGGTCATGTAATTACGGGCAACATCTTAACGGACTTTGCATTTAATAAAAGGGTTAAGCAAACAAATTCAAAAAAAGTCACACAACGTCATTTAGACGAAGTTGTTGTGTGTCTTGTTTAGTTAGGTCGGTTTAGTAAGCAAGTGCTTCGTTTACAGTCAGCGTTACTGGGTCAACAGTTGCATCAAAAATGTTTGACAACCAAGGAGAGCTTTGATCGTTTAGACGCATAGTCGATGATATTGTGCCACCCTTACAGTCGATGTTTGCGTTGGTGCAGTTGTTAATGATCTGCTCAATTGCATCAGGGTGCCATGCGCCGAACCAGTCTCCGTGCGTAGTTGTCCCACCATCTACATTGTGTCCCCCGTGGCTATCTGAAGACAGATACCAGTCACCGGTGTAGGTGTCGTTGTTGTTCCAATGAATATTGTAAGTTACTTGGGGCATCGGCACCGGATGAGAGCTCGGACATTGGGTCCAGTCAGAGTAGGCGACGTGGGATTTGTGATTGGCTGAGTCTAGGTTCACTCCATCCCAGCAGTTAGGAAACGCCAGCGACAATGTTAGGAAAGTTCCTGGTGCGCAGTTTGGAATTGTCTTGCCTTTTTGGGTAGCCCCAGAGGTAATTGGCGAGCCACAATACCAATCGTAGAAAGCTTCGTTCTGTGCTGTGGTGGTGGCGGAAGCGTTACCTGCAATCATCCGCAAACCTTCAGGGAAGGCTTGGATGTTCTGGCCGTGCAGTGCTCCACTCTTGTAGTAGAACAGTCCGTAGTTAGGCACTCGAACCTGGTTGTTCTGATCAAATAGAACTGGTATCCAATAAGAACTTCGATTTAGCGGACCTCCCTGGCATGTGGAGTCACCTGTGTTCTGTAACGAGCTAGCTGTCGAGTACGCATCCGCCGTTGTGTTTCCAAAAAACATGTGCAGGTGCGCTTTACCTGATTGGCCAGGATAAACGATTGGGTCATCGAAGTTGAAATGGTTTGCGTGGCAGCTGACCCGGATGGCACCATGCTCGCCACTGGTGCTTAGAATAACGTTGTTGTTAGTATATTGAGCTAGCGAAATTTGGCTGAAGTCTTTCCAACCCGTGCTCGGTTCCAATAGTGAGCTTCTGCTTTGCGAACTTGTTACTGGCGGAATGTACGGTGCTGTGGTGGTAGTTTTTTTGGTTGAGTCATTATGTGTCGTTCCAGTAGTTGTGTCTGCTCCGCCAGAACCCGTGGAGGTGCCCGTCGAGTCTTTGAACGCCAACACACCACCCTCATCAATGTTGGAAGTCGCACCAGCACCGTTGGCTTTGAGAACCGTTGTGGCTGAGATAGACAATTCTTTCTGTATATCATTTTGATCTGAAGATGATCCTGAACGAATCACAGTCTTAGATTTCAATGCTGCGTCTGTCTCCGCAGTTTCAAGTTCTGATGAAGCTAGCGAAGTTGTTGAAGTTTGAGTTGCTATGACTACAACAGCTGCGCTGATTGTCAGCAAGAAAAACGCCACATAAGAAATGATAAATGACTTACCAATTCGTTTGATTCGCACCTTCGCCTCACTCTAGTGTTGTCGCAGGTCGCAGATAGGCGAGATGCGAATTACTAGAGCTTCGGCAGATTTAGGCGCTGAATGTAACTTATTTTTTGAAGGGGGCAAAAGCTCGCTCTAGTAGCTGAGCCTGTTCCTGCTTATGAATAGCTCCAGAACCTGTAGCTGGACTTCCTGCTTCGGTTCGAGAAACCCGTTGAATCTTATGTGTGGATCCGTGTGCTTCGTAGAGGCGGCCCTTTATAGCGTTCCAAGCTCCCATGTTCTCCGGTTCCTCTTGGAGCCAAACAACCTCTTTAGCTTTAGTGAAATTGCTTAGGGCTGTGGCCACTCCCTCGAAAGGCCACGGGTAGAGCTGTTCTACTTTCACAACTGCACAGTTCTGAATCTCGTTATCGTCGCGATGCTTCTCTGCTTCAGCCGCAATCTTGCCACTAGCGAAAATGACTCGCTCTATTGAACCGGCATCTGCAGTAGCATCATGAATGACTTCTTCGAAGGACCCTGTAGTCAAAGCCTCAATTGGAGAACGCGAATACTTGGCTCTTAGCCCCGATTTTGGAGTCATTACAATTAGTGGCTTTGAATTAGGGTTGACAACCTGTCGCCTGAGCAGATGGAAAAATTGAGCCGATGTAGTTACATTACAGACCTGGATATTGTCCTCAGCGCACAGATTAAGGAATCGCTCGAGACGGCCAGAGGAGTGTTCAGGCCCCTGTCCTTCGTAACCATGAGGTAGTAGGAGCGTAAGGTTAACTACTTGGTTCCATTTATCTTCAGCGGCAACCAAGTATTGGTCGAGAATTATCTGGGCTCCATTCACAAAGTCGCCAAACTGGGCTTCCCACATCACCATCGTTTCAGGAGACGCAATCGAGTAGCCATATTCGAAACCTAGGCCAGCGTATTCGGACAGTGTTGAGTCATAGACCCAGAATTTTGAGTCATTTAGGGCGCCTTCTAACGGAGTGCACTGCTCGCCGTTGTTGTAGTCATGTAGCGTTGCATGACGGTGCGCAAAGGTTCCACGCCTTGAGTCTTGACCCGCAAGTCTTACTGAGGTGCCTTGGTTAAGAAGGGTTCCTATGGCTAAGGCTTCACCAAGTGCCCAGTCGACCTGCCCAGATTCCCAAAGCTCACTACGTGATGCGAACTGTTTCACGAGCCCCGGGTGGATTGTAAATCCTTCTGGAACTGTATTCAACGAAGAGAATACCTCATCTAGGACAGATTTTTCAACGCCAGTCTCAACGTGCGGAAGCACACCAACAGGAGGGGGAGAAGGCTTAGCTTGAAGACCCTTAGGTGGAGCATCCTGGCGGCTCTTGTCCAGAGCGGTTTGAAGTTTGCCTGTAAATTCAGCAACTGCTTCTTGTGCTTGTTCCTGAGTCAATACCCCTTGAGTCATAAGAAGTTCTGTGTACTGCTCAGTCACCGATGGGCGGGTAGCGATCTTTGAATACATCATTGGCTGTGTATAGCTTGGATCATCACCCTCATTGTGGCCGTGACGGCGATAGCCAATCATGTCGATGACGACGTCCTTGTTAAAGGTTTGTCGGTACTCGAAAGCGAGCTTAGCCACTCGAAGACACGCTTCAGGGTCATCAGCGTTGACATGGAAGATTGGAGCCTGAACGGTCTTTGCAATGTCAGTGGAATATTCTGACGAACGAGACTGATGAGGAGCAGTGGTATAACCTAATTGATTATTTATAACCAGGTGAACGGTCCCACCTACGCGATATCCCTTAACCTGCGAAAGGTTAAGTGTTTCGGTTACTACCCCTTGTCCAGCGAAAGCTGCATCTCCGTGAATGAGGATCGGCAAAACTGGGAAATTACCTTTTTCGCTTTCATCCATGTATGCTCGAGCCATTCCAACCACTACTGGATCAACTGACTCTAAGTGAGATGGGTTGGCTGCAAGCTCAATAGCAAGTTCTTTACCCGATGGAGTGGTGTGCATTCCAGCTAAACCAAGGTGATACTTAACATCGCCAGCTCCTTGGACATCGTCTTCGCCAACATTGCCGTCAAACTCGGAGAAGAGTTTAACTGGGTCCTTGCCCATGATGTTTATGAGAACGTTTAAACGACCCCGGTGAGCCATCCCTAACACAGACCGGTCAAGGTCCGCTTCAGCGGCACAGTTGAGGATTTCATCAAGAATTGGGATGGCGCTCTCGGCACCTTCTAAGCCAAAACGTTTCTGACCTACGTACTTTGTTGCCAGAAACTTTTCAAATGTTTCAGCAGCCACAAGGCTCTTGTACAGGTTGGTCTGATCCTCAGGAGTGATTGCTTCTTTTGGAGCTTCGACTTTTTCTTGGAACCACTTCTTCTCCGCTGGGTTGGAGATGTGCATGTACTCGATGCCGATAGTACGACAATAGGCATCCCGTAGGATTCCAAGGATGTCTCCAAGCTTCATGTGGGTTGGCTTGCCGCCGATTGGGGCATAGATGTTGTCAGCGCCAGTGAAAAATTCACGGTCAAGATCCCAGATTGTTAGGCCATAAGTTGCAGGGTCTAACTCTTGATGAGTTTCAATGGTGGTCTCAGAGAGAGGATTAGTTGTGGCAAGTAGGTGACCTCTTACTCGATACTGGTTTATTAGCATGCTCACTGCTAGTTGTTTGACAACTTCAGCGTTCTGGCCGTCAAATCCTTCGTTCTGAGTTGTATCATTGCGCCACTTGACTGCCTCGTATGGTACTCCCATGTCGGCAAACGCTTTCGAATAGAACTCATCTTCGCCGGTCAGTAGTTCATGTATTCGCTTCAGGAAGAAACCAGACTCTGCACCTTGGATAATTCGATGATCATAGGTCGAAGTTATTGTTACTACTTTAGAAACGCCGAGTTCTGCCAATGTTTGAGGGTCGGTCGCCTGATATTCAGCCGGGTAACCAATACGCCCTGCTCCAATAATTGCACCTTGGCCCGGCATTAAACGAGGGACCGACTGTACGGTTCCAATCGTGCCAGGGTTCGTCAAGGTAACTGTGGCGCCCGTAAGGTCCTCAACCGAGATCTTTCCACCGCGAACTTTAGCGATTAGTGCCTCATAGGCCTCGACGAATTCTCTAAAGTTCATTGTTTGAGTGTCTTTTATGACCGGAACAATAAGCGAACGACTGCCATCTGGTTTTTGCTGGTCGACGGCAATGCCGAGATTTATGCTCTCATTCTTGAGCAAGCGTGGTTTTCCGTCGTCGTCTACAGCGTATGTGTTGTTGAGAGATGGCGTTTCTTCAGCAATAGAGCGCACGATGGCGTAGCCAATGTAATGAGTGAAGCTCGTTTTGCCTCCGTTGATTCGCTTCAGATGGTTGTTCAAGACCTGACGGTTAATCTCAAGCAGTTTGGCGGGGATTTCTCGAAAGCTTGTAGCGGTTGGAACGCTAAGGGAGGCCTCCATGTTCTCGGCAATCAGCTTGCCCACACCTTTAATTACTTCGCCTTCATTAGAAGTCGGGGTGGCGCTGTTCTGCCTAGGGGCTGGCGTTGATTCAGCCTTGGGTGCAGGTTGGGTGATCTGTGGCGTGGGTGCCTCGGTCCTTGTTACCTCAACGTGCTGAGGGGCAGCATTCGTTGGTGCTGGGGTAGCTGGGACTGGCGTTCCTGAGAAAGCATCTCGCCATTCTGCGGGAACTGATTTAGGGTTACTTAAGTAGTCCTTATATAACTCCTCGATTAGCCAAGAGTTAGGACCGGAAACTGCGGAAGTTTGATTATCAGACACGTCGGCAAGTCTAGTCTGCCGGGCTATAGATTTGCTCGACAATGAATTTTCGCTATTGTATTCAAGTGCTCTTCGCAACTTGGAATGTAAATTCGTTAAACGCCCGCCTCCCCAGAGTAACTGAATGGCTGGAAATGTGTGAACCTGACGTGGTTTGTCTGCAAGAAACCAAGATGGCAGATGATGCATTTCCCGCTTTAGGGTTTAAAGAGCTTGGATATGAGGCAGTTCACAAAGGCGAAGGTCGCTGGAACGGTGTTGCGATACTTTCAAGAGTTGGCCTCGAGAAGCCCGTTTTTGACTTTTCTCCAGAACTAGACACTCAAGCTCGAATCGTGGGGGCTAAATGCGGTGGGGTTGATGTCTTCTCTGTATATGTCCCAAATGGTAGAGCTCTGGATGACGATCACTACCAGTTTAAGCTTCGGTGGTTTGCTGAACTGCGACAGTACCTAGATTCTAACTGTGATCCGAGCAGTGATCTAATCATCGCAGGGGATTGGAATGTCGCTCCAGAAGATGGTGATGTTTGGGATATTGGCGCCTTCGAAGGGTTCACCCATGTTTCTGAACCGGAACGCAAAGCAGTCCAAAGCATCAAGGACTGGGGTTTGATGGACACGCTGCGAGCTCGTTTCCCACGACAAGAAGGCCTCTTTAGTTACTATGACTATCAAGCAGGGCGTTTCCATAAACGTCAGGGGATGCGAATCGACTATGTCCTCTCGACTCATTCGCTTGCTGAACGAGCCAAGGTTGATCTAGTGGATCGAAACGCTCGAAAAGGCACTAAGCCAAGCGATCATGCACCTGTTCTTACCTATTTCGAAGACTAAGTTAGCTACTCTTTGTCCTTGCCCAGTTGTTTCAGGAAGTTAATCTCCGATTTTTCACCCCCGAAGAAGTCCCTAAAGAGTACATATCCGACGTAGGTCAGCGAAGCTCCTAAGACCCACCAACGGTACTGCGATATGAAGCCGACAACATTGTCGATTCCACCTCCAAATTGGTTTCCAACCCAACGGATGGAAACCAAACTAAAGATTGTGCCTGCAGCATTAAGCGCAGCAAAGCGCCAGAACTTCATGCCAATCGCACCAGCGAGGGCGCAGATCAAGCTAACTGGCGACAGAAAAACCAGCACATAGGTCAAGCTAAGCAAGGTGGCTTCGGATTCTTCTATGAGTTTACCGAAAGACTTACTGGCCTTGGTAACCCACTTAATAGCAGTTTCTCCAAACCAGAATCCGAGGAGAAAGTAGATTGGATCCGTCGCTAAGTGCCGAAAGAAGCCAA
Source organism: Acidimicrobiales bacterium (assembly GCA_020628305.1). Classification (GTDB taxonomy): domain Bacteria; phylum Actinomycetota; class Acidimicrobiia; order Acidimicrobiales; family SZUA-35; genus JAHDDW01. The sequence continues at coordinate 21,634 of JAHDFH010000012.1, forward strand.
CTAGATAGTAAGGGAGAGCGTCAATTCTGTATTCGTCGCCATTTACTAGGATCAGATTTTTATTTGTTGGGTTTAGTGCCACTAACAAAATTGGGTTTCGGTCAACAACCTGGCTGAGCAGAATTTCGCCGAGCAAGGCGAGTAAGTATGCGCCAACGGCTGCGGCTATTAAAAACCGGAGGGGCCAGCCGCTAGGCGGATTGTCCCTATCGAAGCGTTGAGCAAAGTTCATTCATTGGAGGATACTTCGAGATCTGTTACTTGAACATCGATTTGCATGGTTTCAGTACTGCCGCCAAACACAACACCGGAGGTCGGGGTGGCATCGATATAGTTTCGTCCACTGGCTACCCTAATGTGGTCGCCGCTAGTCCTTGAGCCGTTGGTAGGGTCGAATCCTCGCCAGCCAAAGTTTGGAATATATGCTTCCACCCAGGCATGGGAGGCATCGGACTGCTGAGTGTTTTCATAGTTGGAACCTGTGTAGATGTAGCCGACTCTGTACCGGGCGGGGATGTTGAGCATGCGAGCAAGACAGATCATCAAGTTTGCAAAATCTTGGCAAACACCTTTGTGGGACTTGAAGACCTCATACGGAGTGGTCTCGTTGTTGGTGTGACCAGGCTTGTAAACAAAATCAGAGTAGATGGTGTAAGTAATATCTTCTAATGTGGAAAGCAAATCCCCGTTGTTGCGTACAGAGAAGCTTCTGGCGTACTCGGTTAATTCTCGTAGTTGGCTCTCAGGGAGTTCCGGAGGTAGCAGATACGACTGCATCATCTTGGCTTGCCATGGCATCCAAAAAATGGGTAGTGCTTGCTGGTCCGACAACAGATCTGGGCGATCAATGGGGCTAGTGACTTCGACGTCAGCGTTCATGGCAATTACGAGCTCCTGGTACGTTGCATCGATATCTAGTCCGAGTACTTGGTTTCCAAAAACGTCTTCGAATTGATATCGAAAGCCGTCAACGCTGAGGTTTAGTGAGTGGCTGAGCACGGTTTGAAATCGGTCGACAATAGGTGATAGTCGTAGCCGATGTGAGCTTTTCTCGACTGGGTTTTGATACGAGTACTTTGTCGTGTGACTAACTCTTAGAATCCGTTTGGGCGGTCCTTGCGTGATTCGTTTGGCAACTGTTAGGACGCCCTGTGCCTTCGGCGCCATTTTCTCTTCAGCGTCTGCTTCAAAAACCAGTGCTCCTCGCTCTGCAACCAAGTAGTGCCCACCGATCACTGGCTGAAAGTCGTCGTTGAGTGCAACCGTGGAGCTGACGACAAGACAATATTCGCTTGAAGAGTAGCTAAGCACGTCTAGCCCCAAACCATTTCGCTGAAAGCGTTGGATTAGGCGATCCGGCGTCCACTCATCAGCAACTAGGGTCTCAGGGTTAGTGTCTTTTGGCGAAGTGCGCACCGAATACAGAGTTGGTCCGCCGCTATTACATGCGTAGCTAAAGAGGGCCCTCCCATCACTGATTTGTGTAGTTAGGGTTCCGAACTGGTTTGCGTAGCAAAGAAGATCTCCAAGTTTTCCATAGCCAAACTCTTCGATTGAGCTGGCGCCAGCTTTGTCAACTTCGTTCAATATCCAACACAACAAATGTTCTGTGTCTGAATCACCCAGGGGAGTGATGGCGAAGTCGTCATCGATTGGAAATTGTGCCTTAATGTCACATACTAATTCGCCCGAGTGAGCAATTGTCCAGGAGCTTCCTTTGAAGTTGAATATGAAAGGATGGGTATCTCGATAGATTGCCCGGTTTGTGTCAGCACGAGCATGCGAGAGTAGGAGTGGGGTTTTTATCAGTTCCCAGTCCGCCAAGATCTCAGTTAGCCCAGCCGAACCTCGACTTGCCGGATCTCTAATTGCCGTTGCGCGTAGCTCTTGATCCGGGTACCAAGCAACACCCCAGCCGTTGTACTGACTGTAGTTATCCTGTTGGTGTCCGTCGAAAGTTAGCCTAGGGGAGATAGGTATGTCCGCAGATAAGGCAAGTAGATCACTCATCTGTATACGGCCTTAGGGGTAGCTGGGAAAGTAGTCAAGGGCTATTTGGTCGGCCATATCTTCAATCGAACTGGCAAGACGATTTAGCGCCGAAATTGGGTTGTCTCCAAGTAGCTCATCGAGAGATCGTTCACAGATGCCCTTAATGATCTGGCACTTATGAAGAGCTGGAGATGTTTGCAAAGGGCTTTCTTCCATCGCAACTAGATGAGCTTCTGCTTGGCGGATGCACCAGACTAAACTGCGGGTGAACTCCTGGTTACGCAAGAGAAACTCGATTGCATCCATTGGATCAACAGAAGTCTGGTAGATCTTGCGGTACTCCTGGACAGCTCCTGCAGTTCCAAGAAGTCCTGCCCAGTGGTGGATCGTTGGCGGCTTGCTAGAGCTGAGCTCACGAGCAAAGTAGACTTCAACAAGTCGGGTTGTGGCTAGAGCTCGTTCAGTCATTCGGCCGATGGTTATGAAGCGCCAGGCATCGTTTCGGGACATACTGGAGGCGCAAATGCCCGTGCATGTATGAATGGCTCGGATGATCTTGTTAAACAGCATTTGTGGATGCTCACTTAGAGCCCGTTCAAAGTCGGTTATAGCTAGCTCAACCCAAATATCGTTAATTACTTCTCGAAGTTCGGAAGGGACTTTCTCTCGGAATGACCGCAAATTGTCTCTGGCAGCGGCAAGTGCAGAAACTATGGAGCCCATATTTTCCTTATCGTCTACCAAAAACCGTGTAACGGCATAGCTAGATAGTTCAGAGTTTTTCTCAACGTAATCTTGGGTGAGGCCAAGCACTTCTAGTAGCTCACCCCAACGAAGCCTTGCGTCTCCAGGCACGCCACCTAGAACGTCATCATAGGAACTAGCGAGAAGACGAGCGGTAGTATCAACTCTTTCCATGTAGCGACCAGCCCAGAAAAGTGGTTCCGAAGCTCTTCCTAGAATCATGTCAGTTCTTGGTTGACCGCAGAGATCGAGGGGTCTTTCTGTGTCTGAGTAGGTGATACCTGGGTGTTGAAGCACCCAGGTATCCTTTGAGCCGCCGCCCTGAGATGAGTTGACGATAAGAGAGTCTTTCTCCAACGCAACGCGAGTTAGGCCACCGGGGAGAACATCTATGTATTCGCCACCAACGATGAAGGGCCGCAAATCTATGTGTCGGGGTTCAATCTTTCCATCGATGATAGTTGGGTGGGTTGAGAGTTTTATTACTCGTTGTGCGATGTAACGAGCTGGATCAGCACTGACTTCAGCGACAATTTGCTGGGTCTCTAATTCATCGGAGCGTGGCCCAATGTAGATGTCATATCCTCCAGAACCGTCCACGGTCTTGATGACATACTTTGTCGGATCAGCTAAGACAGCCTCGCGTTTGTCCGGCTCTGAAAGCAGGTGGGTTTCGACATTAGAAAGAATTGGTTCTTCGTTGAGGTAGTACTTGATCATGTCAGGAACGTGGACATACATGGCTTTGTCATCGGCTGCGCCATTACCAAAGGCATTAGCGACCGTGACTCGTTGTTTGCGAACGACATCGATTAGTCCGGGAACGCCAAGCATCGACTCCGGGTTGAATGTTTTGGGGTCCATGAAATCATCGTCGACTCGCCGGTAGATGACGTCTACGCGTTTAGGCCCTCGAGTTGTTTTCATCCATACACAGTCATTATCGACGAATAAGTCTCTTCCTTCGACTAGCTCGATACCCATATTCTGTGCGAGGAAGGCATGCTCGAAGTATGCCGAGTTATAAACGCCAGGGGTTAGTAACACGACTGTAGGAACTCCATCGCAGCCAGCTGGTGCGACCGATTGGAGGGCTCTAAGCAGCAGAGTGGGATACTGCTCAACTGGGCGGACCGAAGTATTGCCGAGTAGGTTTGGTAGCAACTGAGTCATTGCTGATCTATTTTCCAAGACATATGAAACGCCCGACGGTACACGGAGGTTGTCCTCAAGAACAAGATAGTTGCCGTCATCATCTCTAACGAGATCGATCCCGGCGACGAGCGCTCGGGCATTCATTGGCTGCGGTAGTCCTACAGCTCTAGGGTCATAGCCCCTGCAAGACTCCAGAAACTTATGCTCGATGATGCCGTCTTTGACGATTTCACAATCACCGGCATAGATATCACCAAGAAAAAGGTTAACGGCCTTTAATCGTTGCGCTAACCCTGTTTCGATTTCACTCCACTGATCTGATTGAATTATGCGCGGTATTAGATCTAGTGGCCAGGTTCGATTTACGCCATCAGCATTGCCGTACACGTTGAAGGTTACATCTCTGGCATGAAAGAGGCGATCTTTAAGCTCTTGGTATTTGTCGAGCCTTCCAGCGCCAATCAGATCAAGTTGATTAACCAGCCGCTTGTATTCAGGTCGTACCCTTCCATCGGCGGAGAAGATTTCATCGAAAAAATTCGTATTGGAGTATTGGTCAAACAGCTGTGGAGAGCTAGTTTGTTTTGTATGGAACCCCAATTCTTGTGTCATATGGCCTAGATCGGCCAAGCTGGTTAACAAATGAGACTTAGGGGTTAGAAAAGTCGCTGAAGATACCTTGTTGGGTAATTTAGCTCGCTAGGTACACTTAAGTATTGGCGGCTCAACCAAGCATGCACAAGTCCTAAGGGAGGTCGGTTGGTTGTGATTAAGTATTGTTTTGACTGCGGAAGCGCAGATCACACTGGATGTCAGGATATTTCCCGAACGAAAACCCTCCCATCACCGGCGGATGTGCTTATGCCGCCGACGCCACCGCAAGAGCGACGTATAGTGCATAACTATCAGGTTCCAGGGACTCAGCCGCTCAACATAACCCTGTATTACAACAAGCCATACTTCGACTGGGTCACTGTCAACAAAGGTATGCAGTTCCCAGCGGAGACGAACAGGTTTTTTGGTCTCCAGGTAGCCGCAGACGAAGTCGTCATTGGGCGGGCTGATCCAGCAAGGCGATGGTTCCCTGACGTTGATGTGGCAGCAATGACCAGCGACTCGGCGGTTTCTGTTGAACATGCAATGTTGCGAGTTACTCCCAATGGTGACATAAGTGTTACAGATTTGGGTTCAAAGAACGGAACTTATGTGGGTCGATATGCTCAGCAAGCCCTGACTCCAGGAGAGGCCGTATTGGTTGAACCTGGCTCACCCATCTACCTTGGTGCATGGACGGAGCTGGTTTTCAACCCCTCCTAGTCGAAGCTTGTACAGCCATCTTGTGGTTCGATTGAAGAAATTTGCCTCCAAAGAAAAGTTGCAAAGTAGCAATTTACAATGATGTAATTACTACCGCAATACCAGTGCTTCCCGCCGAGGCCTGGTGAAACCACAAACACATCTCCCCGCATAGCGGTGGGAGGAGGAATACATGCGAGTTGGTCGCAAGCATCTTTTGCAGGACACATCGTGGCAAGAATATGCCAACTGTTTGGGAGTCGACCCAGATCTTTTCTTTCCAGAAAGAGGTGCATCAACTCGAGAAGCTAAAGAAGTCTGCAGGGGCTGCGTGGTTCGAGAAAGTTGTTTGGAGTTTGCGCTAGTTAACTCAGAAAAGTTTGGCATCTGGGGTGGAATGAGCGAGCGGGAGCGTCGTCGGATTCGTCGCCAGCGTGCGCAGGAGCGACACTTAGAAGTTGTCGCCGAGCACAAGGTCGCATCAGCCTAGAGCTCAGCTTGGCTGATCTGTGGTAATCTTTAACTATGTTAAGTGGATTTAGAGGCTGGGAGATTTTAATAATTCTTCTGGTATTGATTGTTCTCTTCGGGGGCTCACAGCTTCCTAAGCTAGCTAAGAACCTTGGCCAAGCCCAAAAAGAGCTGCGCAAAGGTTTCGAAGATGGTATTGAAGAGTCAGAAGAAGACTCAAAGGAAGCGTAGCTTAAGCTGCTTCTTTGTCTTTGGTCTTTAGCTCTAGTTTTCGAGCTTTGAGCATTCTGCGGCGTTGTCGCTCCGACGTTCCGCCCCAGACGCCATGGTCAACCCTATTCTTGAGGGCGTATTCGAGACATACTGCTTTAACGTCACACGTTTCGCAGACCCTCTTAGCCTTTTCCACACCCACGCCATCGCTCGGAAAGAAGACGTCTGGTGCTTTGTCATTACATTCGCCAGTTTGCATCCAGGTAAGTTCCATACCTATACAGACGTACAGGTACGCAAAAGCGTTGCAGGTGAATTTACCCTGAGGATGTAAAACTGGCTTGTATGTGTTGTCGACAGTGCCTTTACAAAGCTTTATGGGTGGATACACCCCAAGTTGAATAGGCCTTTTAACCCGCTAGGCTTGCGTTTCTATGACTGACTTCGAGATAGAGCAAGATCTTCCCCCAGTTGCACATGTAACTATCACATTCCTAGGGCCAGTTTCTCCCCACTGGGAAATTAAGACCCACTACGGAGATCAAAAAGTTGTAGACGATTTCTGGACGAGAGTGATGGCCCGTCTACTGCTTCTCCCTAAGCATGATCCGCAGTTTAGGCGTAATCGAGAAAGAGTTAACCGAGACGCTGAGCGGGAGAGAATAGTCTGCTCGTGGGATCTTGGCGACGACGACGATGAAACCACTATTGAAGAACCACAGCCGCCTGTTGAAGCTGAAGACGTAGTAGCTGAAGCAGCAGATGAGGTTGTCGACCCCGGACCTGAAACAGCTGACGAAACGATCGCTGATGTTGCTGAATTGGCGGAGGAGTCTACTGAAGTCTCAGCCGAAGAGCCAACGGTTGAAGAAGCTGCCGAAGAAGCAGCGGAGTAACTTGGCCTCGACCGTTTATGCCGCTGGCTGTGTTGTGTTTCGACGCAGCGAGGGGATGCTTGAGGTGCTGGTAGTGCATCGGCCTCGTTACGATGATTGGTCGTTTCCCAAGGGTAAACGAGATGACGGCGAAACAGATTTAGAGTGTGCGCTTAGAGAAACGGCCGAGGAATCAGGAGCATTAGTTGACCCTCATGGCGAACTGACCCCTATAACCTACGATCTGTCATCAGGTAAGACTAAGCAGGTTAGATTTTGGTTCGCAGAATTATTGAGCGGTGACTTTGAGGCTAACGACGAAGTGGATCAAATACGTTGGCTGAGCGTTCGAGAAGCAGTGGAGCTCTTGTCCTATGATAGAGACAAGCAACTGTTGGATGAATTTTCCAATTTGGTCAACTGAGTGAAGGATTGAAATGCCGGAAGCTGGTGGTGATGCGACACTACTTGGGACTCTTTCTTCATCTACGCCCTTGGGCAGACTCGCTAAGACTCAAGCTGCTTCGGTAGCTGGTGACACTCTGCTGACAGTAGCGTTGGCTAACTCGCTGTTCTTCGATGTGGATCCGAATGGAGCCCGTTGGCGCATTGGTTTGTACCTGTTGTTTACTATCGCCCCGTTTGCGGTCGTAGCGCCGCTTCTTGGCCCACTGATGGATCGGTTCAAAGGCGGGCATCGCCTAATGTTGGTGATAGCAGCAGCCGTTCGCGCGTTACTAATGCTGGCGCTGGTCTTCTACGTGAAGGCATGGGCACTGTTTCCGTTGGCTTTTTCGATGTTGGTTATGAGTAAGACTCATGCGGTTGCCAAGTCTGCAGTTGTGCCTATCGCCGTGCCAGATTCTGGAGATCTTGTTAAATCAAACTCCCGGCTCACCGTTATTGGAGCTGTCGTCGGCGCTGCCGCTGCCGCATTTGGAGTTGTTCTGCTAGCGGTCCTTGGCACAGAGTGGGTGCTCGGATTAGGAGTAGTTGTCTTTGCAGTAGGAGTAGGTTTTGCGTTTAAGGTTCCTGATGCGCTCGCCGAGCGGGCCTATGTGGAGACAGACGCTAGCGTGGAGGTGCGGTCCGGGTCGATGCGACTTGCCTCCGTGCCCATGCTTTTCATCCGTGCCTCTGTTGGGTTTGTAACCATGTTGTTGGCCTTCGCGTTACGAGGTGGAGTGGACCCCGGCCCGGTGGGGGCTGGTGTTGAGATTGGTCACAGGGTTAGAGAGTCATTGGGCTTTGAGCGGCTTGTGCTCTCATCAGGAGGCGCTCCGCCGTGGCATTTCGGGGTTGCGCTTTTAGGAGCGGGCATTGGAGGCTTGGTTGGAGCGTTAGCTGTTCCTAGGGTCCGAGATCTAATTTCTGAAAGTCGCATCATTTCGCTTGCGTTGGCTCTTGTGTCAGGCTTGGGAGCTTTGGCAGCTTTGATACGAGTTGAGGTGATCGGGGCGTTCGTAATGGGACTTGGAGTGGCCTTGGCAGCACAGTTCGGCAAGCAAGCCTTTGATTCTTTGGTCCAAAGGGATGCTCCTCAACAAAATCTTGGCCGGACCTTCTCACAGTTTGAATCTCGATTTCAGCTGGCGTGGGTGTTTGGGGCTTTGATTCCGGTGCTGATTGTGATCCCTTCACGAGTCGGTTTTATGGCCGTTGCGTGTGCTGCTGTCTTGGTGTTGGCAATGTACATGTTGGGACGTTCGCCTGTGCCAAGCTTCATCGAAGGTCGCAAGAGCGAGAAAGCTGGCCGTACCGTGCCATTAGATGATTCGTTCGAACTAGTAAACCCAGAAATGCCCGACTAGCCGTACGGTAGGGACGGTACTATTCGGTTGTTTTTGGAGCCGTTGAACCGTTTAGTTGTACCTGCCAATAGGTTTCCAAAATCGGATAGGACCGTCCCCACAGGACAGGTTTCGATAAGTTTTGGCTCAATTGGTACTGCGAATCGTTCGATAACTGGTGAATGCTAAAGAGGGTAGTGCAACTTGTTCTCATGGCTTTGCTGGCAGTGCTGTCGCTGAGTCTTTCTCCGTCTAGTGCGGCTGCAGAAGAGATAGACGATCCAGGTGTGACGGATTCGGTGTATCGGCTGTATATCTCGGTCTTTGATCGAGAGCCAGATGCGAAGGGGTTTGAATATTGGGTAGACCAGTACACCTCGGGCATGAAGCTGGATGACATTGCCATGTACTTTGTGGCCTCAGCTGAGTGGGAGAGAACTTATGGTGATGTCGACGATGAAACCTACGTTCAAGTTCTCTACAGCAATGTGCTGAAGCGTAACCCAGACCTTAAGGGCGGTAGTTACTGGTTAGGCGAGCTTAAGGCGGGTTTGAACAGAGAGCAGATGCTCACTTACTTCTCAGAATCTGAAGAGCTAATAAAACGGACTGGCACGGCAAATCCTGTGGCGCCTTACAAGGCCATTCCTGCTGACTCCGGTGAAGGTAGAAGAATTATCTATTCTGGACTCCAGCAGCGAGTTTGGATGGTCAATGCCAACGGCACTTTGCACGACACATATTTGGTATCTGGTCGAGCGAACACTCCGCTCCCCGGAAGCTATTCAGTGTTTTCTAAATCTCCAGTTGCTTGGGCTGGACATGATGGAATTACGATGAATCATATGCTCCGCTTCACCTGGGGAAGGACTTTGGCTATTGGCTTCCATTCAATTCCCCGCTACGGAAACGGCACGCCAATGCAGACCGAAGCTGAGCTAGGTACGTACCAGTCGGCCGGATGTGTTCGACAATCAGAGGCAAAAGCAGAAGCTCTCTATAACTGGGCTCCCGTCGGAACAACCGTGGTTGTTCTTGACTAATCGGAAGCGACACTGGGGTCAGGTGCCTGTGTTTGTAGTTTGAGTTTGTTTGCTGAGTTTGTGGTGTTTAGACCTTAGTCGTCAAGGTTGTCTAGCTCAGAAATATCGTCTGGAATCTCAAACATAGAGCTTTCATCAGAACCAAAGCCGATGCGTTCTAGCCACAAGCCTGGCGCCGCAATCTCGGGCGAGGTTGGAAGGTCGAGCTCGTCTGCCCAAAGTCTGCTGAGGCCTTCCTCACCTGCACGCTTCAATACCCCTTCAACGAAGGCTTTACCGCTTGCAGCTAAGTTTCCGGCTAGATCCAACCCCAATAGCTGTGCCATGAAAATATCAGCCTCATTTTCCTCAGATTGAGACGCGTGTACCGCTGTTGCGATCTTGGGATGGCTGGGAATTAACCCGTCGCTGAGTTTCTCCATTGTGTAGTCAACAAATCCTAAGATGGGGGCGATCACTGCTGATATTTGGGGAACCAGCAAGTCGTGGCTTGGCGAACGCATCATGGAAAGTACGGAGTCCGCTGATTGAAAGTCTGTATCCATGCCTGAAAGATCTTCGATTGAGGTGATGTCGCCAAACTGGGATTCGATTTGTTGAATGTTTGGTGTGAAAGCCGCCGCAAAATCGATTAGAAGGCTCTCAACTCTGTTGCGGATGTGTTCGATGTTGAATATCGTATGCATCAAGCTCTCGCGTATAAGGACCCAGAGGTAAACCTCTTCAGCTGGAACCCCAGCTTGGTTAGCTAGGGAATCCAAGTTGGCTGGGACAACTAGCAGTTCATCGCCAGGACGTGGCACTGGTAGATCGTACTGCCCGAGGGTATGGAGAGCCATATGTCCCAGCATCGAGCCAGCGCTCGAAGAAACCATCATGGGCCCTAGCGATGAGACAACCTGACTCAGCATCTGTGTTAGCGGATCCTCAGCTTGAGTATCCGCTGGAACAGATCCAATTGCCTCGCCAAAACGTTCAAAGAAGGGGCGGTAAGTGGCTAGAGATTCACTGGCCCATTCGGTTCTGGTGACGGTGTTGAAAACAAGTTTGGCGTTAGAGGGCAGAGACTCAACCTTGGCTAGCTGCAACTCCGCCACTCTAGATAGATCTTCCACTAAGGATCGGCTTAGCGGGTCGACGTTGCCTTCAGCTCCGTTCTCTGAAGCAATTTGCCGGGCAATCTGATCGGCTTGTGTCCATGGGTCACTTTGTCCTCCAGTAAACATTTTGGAGAACTGCGCAAATGGGTTGGAAGGGTCATCGGAGAAATCAAAGTTCACAGCCTCAATGCTAGCGCTCAACGCCTCGCTTAATCACTCGAGTAGCTTGGCCAGAGTAAATCTGCACCTAGGCAAGTGAACTGCTGTCTAGTTCCACTGGATCTTATCGGGGAGAGTTGGGGCCTTTAGCTTGGGGTGCGGTCTTTTAACTACTTCAGACGGGTGAACCCAGCTGCGCATGATTTGCGGTGGAAGCAGGCTCTTGCGATTGTCGCTGATCGGTTTGGAGATGTCGTCTGCGTTTTCGTCCACCTACGAACAATACCTGTGCTGGAAGGGTTTGTCTGGTCGGGTGACCTACAAAAGCTAAGATTAGATGATGGCAAACCTACTTTTTGTTACTGATCTTGATTTCCAAGCTAGAGGGAGGGACTACGGATCAGAAGATCGTGAGTTGATCGCTCAACTGAAAGAGTACTTTGACATGAGGGTTATCAAACCCTTTGATAAACAGTTAATTAGCAACGCCATACGGGCTGATTTAGTTGTTGTGCGTAATTCTGGTTCAGTCTCTGGTTATCGAGAGCAGTATGATGAATTTCGAGCTGCTGCTCAAGATGGAGAGTTCAGGGTCTTTAACTCTCACGATGGGAAAGCCGATCAAACAGCTAACAAGGCTTATCTGGTTGAGCTGTTTGATGCCGGCTTGCAGGTAATTCCCTCAGCGCTCACTCTCCGAGCTTGGAATGCGTTGCCATTGACAGACAGTGAATATCTAGCCAAGCCTGTGGGTGGTGCAGACTCAGATGGGCTAGTTGTTGGAGAGAAGGATCCTCCTGAGGAGCTTTTTGACGGGTCGATGCTGGTGCAGCCCAGGTTGACCATTGCGTATGAGATTTCCTTCTATTTTTTAAATGGAATTTATCAGTACGGTTTACGTTCTACTACCAAGCGTTGGGAAATGGAACCCTGGGAACCGTCTGAAGAACAGCTCGCAGTCGCCCAAACTTTTGTGGGGTGGAACACAATGAGCGTTGGTATTCAGAGAGTGGACTTTCTCGTCACTCCAGCAGGGGAGATGTTGCTTACAGAAGTTGAGGATCTGAACCCATACTTAAACCTTCACAGCCTGGATGATGCTACAAGACGGGGCTTCACTTACGCTTTCGTGGAAGCCCTCCAAGAGCTTGTAAACAACTAGAGGAAAGCTAAAACCTCTAGCTCAGCCTTTGGGGGGTGGTGAAAGAATGAGCTGGATGTCGTCCTGGAACAATGAATGATTTTGATACTTCCCTCAGGAATCTGATTCTAGGTTTAGTGGCTCCCCAGTATTGCATAACTCGTTGTCCGTTTCTATAGACAGAGAAACGTCCGCCCAGCGGTGTTCCGGGAAAACGCTGAACTTTATAAAGATCTCCGTCGGTGGCGCTTAGCTTTGCTGTGCTCCCGATGATGTTCGGATGAAGATTCTGTTTTGCTAGCGAAATGGACAGGCGTTTTACAAAGTTTTCTCCGAGGCCGCAAGAGATGATCACAATGGCTTTGTAGCCGGCGAGATCTGGGATGCTGCTGTTTAGTAGTTCTGCCAGGTCTTCGGAAGATAGATCAGAACCTTGTGAGGTCTTAATTCGTGGGAGTGGATACTTGGAATCGCCATAGATATAAAGCACTTTCCGCCCATCTTCTGGGACCACTCGAAATGTGTTTACAGCTTGGTAGAGGCCCCTTGCTCCAATGGCGAGCGTCTCATCCACCAGCAGGTGATGGATACCTGGTTGGGTTTCAACTATCTCGCCTTGTGTCAGTATCTTTGGCTTGCAGTCGTCTAGCACCGGGTAAGCGTATCGCTCTGGGTCGTTTGTACCATCGATAGCTTCATTGTGAATGTGATAATCTGGGTCTAGGGACTGGCGGTATCAGTGGACAGAAATAAAGCGATTTCAGTACTTGCGGGTGTTAGCTTCTTTGCTGGTTGTGCGCTAGTTGCTGCCTTGCTGCTAGATAGTGATGTTTCTAGAGACGACAACAGTTCTGATGCTATAGCTGTAGGTGAAGAACGAGTAGAGATGCAAGATATTGGCACAGCTTCAACCTTGAACCCCTCAGTGGGTATTGAATCGAATGATCAACTGGATACTTCACTCAATGGTTTCCCAGATACGGAACGAAAGCTCGCAGCGTTTTTGCGATCGAACGACGCCGCCTTTCAGGAGATCCCATTCCGAACATTCGCTAGTTCTGAAACTCTGGAGCGCGACCCTTCTCGGATTGTTGATTTGAATTCAGAAGAGTCAAAACTGCGGGCTACGATGCCTTCGGTTGCTTTCAGCGTTGCAGACATCATTACGGGTGTTGGTAGTCGAGCTGCGGATAAAGATCGTGGCAAAAACGGCGTGTTTCATGTCAACTGCACGGTTTCACACTTCGGTTATGACGATCCGATCGCTAAATGGGGTAAACCCGGTGAAGCCCACCTTCACATGTTTTTTGGGAACACCGAAACGAATGCGTTTTCCACCAGTGACACGATTCTAAACAAGGGCAACGGAACTTGCCAGCATGAGGAACTGAATCGAACTGCTTATTGGTTGCCAGCAATGCTCGACGGCAATGACAATGTGCTTAGACCCGATTCAATTGTTGTCTACTACGAGAGTCTTGCAAACAAGGACAACCTACAGAACTTCCCAGAAGGGCTTAACTTTATTAGTGGCAACGCTCTCGCTACAGAACCTCAGACCGAAGTAGGTTTTCGAGGCGCTAGCTTCTTCTGCGGCTGGTATAACAAGGCTGACCATGGAGCGGATGCAACAGTTCCTTCAAGCGAAGGAGGGCAAAGCATTCCTGACTGTGACCCTGAAATTTACTCTCACCTTCAGATTAATCTTTCTTCCCCATTTTGCTGGAATGGAGAGTTGGACTGGTCTCATCACAATCCTAATGTGGTCTATCCCGAAGATATGGCTTCAAGAACTTGTCCCGCATCGCACGATATCAAGTTGCCGAATCTTTGGTATCGCTACCACTATGACATTAGGAACGACACGACAAATACTGGTTCTTGGTATTTCAGCTCTGATGTTGACTTCGAAACAGGCGAACTTAGGGGCCCTGCTGGGTCCTCGCTTCATGCTGACTGGTGGAATGGTTGGAATCAGGAATTGATTGATGTCATCTATGACAACTGCATCAAGGGTGTCAATGTTTGGTGTGAGAATTATCAGCTGGGTAACGGAAGCCATACCGATGTTGTTGCCAGAGTATTTGGTGTCGAAGATGAAAAGCTAGCTCCTGAGACGGTTCTGCAAACTTGTCCTGTCAGGCAAACCTATGACGGCAACCGTCGCAATATTGCTTACTGCGTCAACTGACCAGCGGTTCAGATTAGAAAAACTCTAGTTCAGCTGATAGCCGACTCTTGTGGAATAGGTTGGAGCAAAGTATCTGAGAGAATCAAAGACTGAGTCTGGTTAGCTTTGAACGAGTATCTCTAACCTCAGAACCAAACTGGGTAAAGGGCCAACCAGATAGACTTTGGGTTTACAGACCCTTTGGAGCACTTTAGTGACTGATTCTAATAATTGGATTGAGATAAGCGCTACTGCTATGAACTTAGCTGAGATCCAACGTTGGGTATCAGCTGAATCAACTGGAGCAACCTCGATGTTTGTTGGTACTGCTCGTAGCCATTCGCAACACAATACTCTGGTCACCGCACTTGAATATGATGCATACGAAGAAGGATTTCAGGGAGTTGTTGAACAACTTGTTTCCGAAGTCAGGATCAAGTTTGCCGATCTTGAACGAATCTGTGTTGTGCATCGGACTGGCAAACTAGAAGTTGGTGACATAGCCGTAGTGGTTGCTGCATCTTCAGCTCATCGAGGCGATGTGTTTGCCGCCGTAGAGTATTTAATTGCAGAAGTTAAGCACCAGGCACCGATCTGGAAAAAAGAGCATGGCAATCGAACGACCGAGTGGCTGGGCCCTTGCTAGACCATATGGTTGAGCGCTGTTAACTGCAGACAAATTCATTGATTTGATTTCAAATGGCTCTATTTCGTGGTTACCTTAAGTAGCGGCGGGTTTCGTAACAATCGATCAAATTACCTAAAAAGCAAAAGCAGATTCTTGAAAAGGAGAAACCCAAGTGTCGCACATGGTTATCTATAGAGGTTCAGACGGCAAGCCTGGATATCACCAAACAGACGATATTCACGATGCAGTGGGTTTTGTTGAGTCAATGCGAAACGACGAAGGGGTAGAGCAGGCTCGGATCTTTCGTTTAGAAGAAGTGGTTTTCGAGTATCGTCCGTACTACAGGGTAGAACTGTCTTCCTCCGCTCCATTAGGTTCAGGTACAGCGGCTGAAGTAGGCAAAGGGTCTGATAAAGAGATCGAATCCAAAAAAGATGAGGAGTCGACCAAGAAAGCCTCCTCAAATGATGACAAATCAGATGATTCGGATTCAGACGATGATGAAGAGCCAAAGAAAGGACTCTTCGGGCGCTAGCGAGTTCTACTCTGGCGACCCTTGTAGTCCGAATAAGATAACTAGCAGCGTGACTGACAGCACGCCGGCTATTGCAATCCCTCCCAAGATAGTTAGCGAACCAAGGGTGAAAAAGGCAGTGATTCTGCGCCAAGTAGGTGTATTAACCTCTTCTTTTAAATCATCCATGGAAGCTAATCTACTCTCTGATTGTCAGGTGCTTTGCTATGTCAGACAATAACGCTAGCCTAACAACAGCTATGAGCGAGGGTTCCAACAATACTTCTGATCAACGGGTTCACTCGGTTGCCTCTAAGATCCGCAAGTACTTCACTATTGCCTTTTTGCCTGCGCTGGTGTTCGTTTCTTTCATCGTGGGTCTGTTCATTAAGTTTGACTACATCGTGATTTTGCCTGGCGATACGCAAGATGCTGGTGACTTCGTAGAGATAAGCGGGATTGAAGCTCAACCAACGGATTCACAAGCTCTGCTTACTACTGCGATAGTCAGACAGCGCCCTTTCCTTTGGGAGTACTTGTGGCTCAAGTACGTCGATGGCGACGATGAGCTAACCCCACTAGAAGAGTTTTTTCCGCAAGAGACTTCAGCAGAAGAGTTCGCCGAGATGAACATTCAAGAGATGACAAACTCACAAGATTTGGCAAGAGTTATGGCTCTCGAGCTGCTCGGTTTAGCGAAATTTGATATTCAAGCAACTGTGGCTGAGGTGGTAGAAGGCTCGGCTGCCGACGGTATTCTGGAACCAGGCGATCGGGTAACTTCTTTATTTGGAAAAGATGTTGAAAGTCGGGATGATCTCGTGGCCCAAGTGGGGACTGCCTCACCAGGCGATGAGGTGGAAGTCGTTTTTGACCGCATGGTGGATGACGAAGTAGAGCAGATCACCGAGACTTTTAACTTGGGATCAGACCCTCAAGATGAAACTCGTGCGCTGATGGGAATTAGCGTTGTTGACGCCGCAGAGTTAGGCATAGATGAACAGATTGACGATCTTGATTTTGATATCGAGTTTGATGCCAATGACATCGGCGGTCCTTCAGCTGGGTTAGCGCTCACGATCGAATTAATTGACCAGCTTAGTGAAGGAGATCTGCTCGGCGGTAACGATGTTGCGTTCACCGGAACGATAAGGTTTGGTGGGGCCGTGGGCAGCGTCGGAGGAGCACCTCAAAAAACTGTGGGTGTAGGCAATGCAGGTGTTAAGTACTTCATTATTCCTGAAGTGTTGCCCGATGAAGACTCAGAGCTAGTTGATGACTTCGCTCAGGATAAAGTAGAGATTATTAGAGTCTCGAACTTAGATGAAGCTCTCGATGCATTGGAAGCGATTGGTGGAGAGCCGATTGGGGTTAGGCTCAACAGCTGAAAACGGTAGATACTGGTAGATAAGGTTAGATAAAACCATTGTTGATGCTTGTCCACTAAGTGAAGTTGCTAGTTTTCTGACATGGGGTCTGTGGTTTAGCCTAAGATTCTGGGATGGCAGTATCTCCAGGACCTAACATTTCTCCGAGGACAATTGCTGAGGCGGAGTTCCCATCTGCATTTCGCGGATACGAAACCGAAGCGGTTAGAGCATTTCTTGAAGACGTAGCGCAATCATTTGAAGACTTAGCTCAGCAGAAACGTGGTCGTTCAGTCGATGACGGCTCGGCAGCTCAAATTAGAGAGTTACGCAAAGAGAACCTAAGGCTGCGATCGAAACTAAAAGCAGATTCATCGCCGCGTCCATCATCAACAGCAACGGTTGACTTATCTGATGACCAAGTTGCTGCAGTGCTCGGCAAGGAAGCGACCCGTATCTTAGAAGCGGCGCGTGCTGCTGCATCAGACATCATTGATAGAGCCAATGAAGACGCTAGCGATATCAGAGAACAAGCACAGGCCGAGGGCGCTGCGATTGTTGACAATGCTGGCAAGATAATGGAAGAGCGCCGCTCTGAAGCCGAGTTGGAAGCGGCCAAAACCTTTGCGCTAGCAAACAAACAAGCCGATCAAATAAGGGCTGCTGCTAAAGCAGATTATGACGCGATTCGATCTGAAGTTTCAAAGGCTATGAGCGAAGCAAAGCGAGTGCTCAAGGCTCAAGAGCTCAAGTCAGAACAACGGGCAGACAAAGTAGCACGAGATGCTGATACGTATCGCAAGTCTGTCATTACTGAGCTTCTACAGCAACGTCAGCGTGGGGCAGATGAGCTTTCTGCCTTATTGGAGACTAGAGATGGCTTGGCTGAAAATATTGCCAGAGCGCAGCGTCAGATTGACGAACTAGCTGTGGATTTAGAAGAGATAAACAACCGTCAGCGCACTTCGTTTAATTTGACTGACTTTGAAGAAGACCTTGAGCGCACTCTCGAGGAACTAGACAAGACCTTGCCTGCCCAAGAGAATGGGGACACTCTCGACAATGTCCACACTGAGCTCGATGATCTCCAAATGGACGAGCTGGATCTAGACGCTTTGGAGACTGAAGTTACCGATGCCGATATAGCTCAAGCTCAGACCGAACTGGAACCTGAGAAATCTCTGGAAGACTTCATAGATCTAACTGACAGTAACGACACAGCTAAGGTCGAGAGGACTGTGGCGGCCACAGCTGCGGCCAGCGAAAGTTCTAACTATTTCGAATCTGGTGACCTATGGAGCCTCACTCCTGATGAGCTGCCAACAAGTGAGATTAAAGTTACGTTCTCTAAGGAAGACCCAGTCGGTGATCCGCTTGTTGATGAAGATGTCGCCGAGTTCACAGCTTCACCAGCGGGTCTAGAGAATTCAGATGGACCTGCCATTGAATTTAACTATGCAGAGTCTGATTGGGATGAGATCTTTATGACAGTGTCGGGTCGTTCCTATGGGACCGTAGTCGATGAAACTCGTGGTGACCTGCCAAGTATGGAACCTGTCTCTGATGCTGTTCCAGCGGTATTTAAAGATCGTGATGTTGCTCTTTCTAGACTGGGTCCGGATTTGCGCCGCAAAATAAAGAGAGCCCTGAACGATGATCAGAGTGAAGTGTTAGATCAGCTACGTGTTGGATCTGGACCAGTTGGAGCCGATGAGTTGCCATCTGCGGAAGACCAAGTGGTTCATTATTTTGAGCCGTTGAGAGAGAACCTGGAAAGGGTTGCCCAAGCTGGTGCCGCTTTGGTTGATGGCGATCCTGACTATTCCGTCATCGAACAGATTGCTCTTCAGCTGGCGCGCCATCTTGTTACTTCGGTGAGGGTGCCGATGATTAAATGGCTCGAAGCTCATCCTGAAGCGACTCGAGAGTCGGTAATGGATCCAATTCGTGTGATCTACCGTGACTACCGCAACAATCTGTTGGCATCGCTCCTCGAGGATGCTTTGTTTGAGGTATTTGCCATTGGCCTTTACATGGCAACAGATGAAGGGGCCCCAACAGCGTGGCTTCCCGACCCTCGCCTGGAGCCAGATCCTTTGTGTGAGATTAACGCACGGACCACGGGCTTAGCGTTGGGTGAGATTTATCCAAGTGGGCATTCAAGGCCGCTATCCTTGCCAGGCTGTAGATGTTTGCTCGTGCCGGAACTGTAGAGACTCCCATCTAGACTGAAGCTGTGTTCAGCAAATTGTTTTCCCGACTCCGTTCAATGCCTCGCTACCAGCTTGGAATCATCGCCTTCTTGGCTTTGCCAACTCTGCTGAGTTTGGTTGATGGAGTTGCTAACCTACAGACTGACTACTGGTGGTTTTCAGCGCTTGACTACACGTCGGTCTTTACTACTGTTCTTTTCTCCAAGCTCTTCTTGATGTTCGTGTTTGCTCTTCTGGCGGCCGCCATTTTCTATCTCACACTCTATTTTGAGGATCGATTTGCTCCGGCCTATCACGTGGACATTGCGCAAGACTATTTGGTGGAACGCTTCCAGGAAGCGGTTGCAGGCAAGAAAGGTGTGCTCCGTCTGGCAATAGCAGCCGGGCTTGGCATAGTCGCAGGTTCAAGAGCGTTTAGTCAGTGGGAAAATTGGCTGCTGTTCCGGAATGGATCCACTTGGGGAACAAAAGATCCAATTCTCAATACGGATGTTGGTTTCTACGTATTCGAGTTGCCATTCATTACCTTTGTTAATGACTGGCTGTTTGTAGTGCTTCTGTTAGCTCTTTTAGTTACAGTGGGCCGCTATTTCCTAGATGGCGCTTTCAACCCGGTGATGCGCCGTCGTGTTGAGTCTCCCAGTTCCTCACTGAAAGTTCACCTTTCTGTGCTTGGAGCGCTTGTCGCTTTAACAAGAGCTGTGGGCTATTACCTGGATCGGTTCGAACTGCTCTATTCAGATAACGGCGGTTTCCGTGGCGTGATGACGACAGACTTCACTATCAACCTTCCGGGGCTGCGACTAATGGTTCTCATCGCCCTTGTTTGCGCTGTGTTCTTGTTAATCAACACACGTCGAAAGGGTTGGGGGTATGCGGCAATTGCGATTGGGCTTTGGGGACTATCACATGTAGTAATTCTTGGCGTCTTTCCAAGCTTGTATCAACGTCTTCGTGTGGACCCGGTCAGAACAACAGCTGAGGTTGCCTATGTCGAGCACAATATTGCATTCACTCGAGATGCCTTTGGACTTAGCGATATCTCCGAGACCCAGCTTGACTACCAACCTGGCTTGACGCAAGCCAACGCTGATTCAGCCGAGGCAGTTTTCGAGAGCATTCCGTTGGTTGACCCAAGTCGAGCTGATGATGAGTTCAACTCGAACCAAACAGTGCGTGGCTTCTTTGGGTTTGAGGGTCCGCTGGATGTTGATCGCTACGAGATTGATGGAGTTTCGCAGCCGGTGGTGCTTGGTGCCAGAAATATCGACTTTGATGGTGTTCCAACCAATTGGGAAGATCAAGTCATCGTCAATACT
>JAHDFH010000013.1:0-30183 GCA_020628305.1 Acidimicrobiales bacterium
GAATATGATCAGATGGAGTGCGAAATGAACGACTCCAGAGTCGGCACTAAGTTGAACAAGCCAAGAGGCATGCAACAGTACTGTTAGTAGATTGAAGGCCAATCCGGCTACTAGCGGAGACGAAGCCTTCTGAATTACTCGCCACACTTTCTTCTCTGGGTCGAAAAACAGCTCAAATAGCCAGACTGGCAGTGACAGCAGAAACATTCCCGGGATCACCATTGAAAGCGCAAGATGCTGCAACATGTGAACAAAATACAGTCTGGATTCTGCGATCTCATGAACTGGCCAGTCCGATACAACCCACATCAACAGCAAAGCCGAGACAAACCAAACCTTCTGAGCTCTCCCTATCGGCTCATAGCCAGCCTTCAAAGCAAGTGGTTGTAAAACTCGCAGCGTATAAACACCAATTGCTGCCACGCCGATGATTAAGGTCCAAACCTCAAAGTGAGCTTCAAACTGGACGAGCTCAGAAAACATGTCCTTGCTAAATGTTGAATTCGAACGCAGCGAAAACTATCAGAAAGACAACCATTGCAAGCACTAGCCCCGCCGCGAAAACCCAGGTAAAAGTCTTGCCGCCTAGGGCCTTACCATCGTGGTATAGATGCATAAAAGCTCCCCCTACAAGTAAGAACTTGACAACCATCATCACAACAAGTGGAATCACAAGACTTGGCCCTTCAAGGCCGATATATGACCAAGCAACCTCTAATGCTGTGATTACTGCGAGCAGAGCGAAAATGATCCAGTAAAACTTCTCCGTTGGATGCGCGTGATGTTCTGAAGATGACATAACAAACTCCTTAAGGGATTAGATACACAATTGTGAAAATCAAGACCCAGACAATATCAACGAAGTGCCAATACAAACCAACCAGTTCGACAGTTTCTGCTCTATCTCGCTGAAGCTTGCCTCTCAGTGACAAAATCAGTAGTGCAAGCAACATAATAACGCCACCTGTTACGTGGATTCCGTGGAAACCAGTCAAGGTATAGAAGGCCGATCCGAAAAGGCTACCGTTAAACGTTATCCCCTCGCTGAAGAAGATTGAGAACTCATACACCTGACCTGCCAAGAATATGGAGCCCAAGAATGCGGTCGCAGCAAGCCATACTCTGGTGTTGCGATAATCACCATTACTGATTGCTTTATGCGATAGCACCATGGTTAGCGAGCTCATAAGCAGGATGAATGAACTTGCAGAGGTGAAAGGAATATCAAAGATAGGTTCGACACTCTGCTTCTCCAACATTTCTGCATACTTCTCGGGAGCAAAATCTTTGAACTTCTGCATAGAAGCAACCACCGTTGGGTTACCGGCAACAAGCTCGGTTATGAAGTTAGCTTTACTCAACAAATAAGTTGAAATCAACGCGGCGAAAAGCAGACACTCGGAACCAAGGAAGAGCCACATGGCGAGTTTCATGTTGGAAACACCGAGACTGGAATGGTGATCACCATGATCGTCATGATCGTCAACTAGATCAGCATGCTCTATAACAGTCGCCGTTTCCTGTGTATCAGTGACTGGGACTTCGGAGGTTTCCATCTCTTCGCCTTTTACCGTCTGATCTTCGCTCATGCTGAAGCTCCTTCGAGATGATGGTCATCAGGCGCATCTAGATCATCTGCTGGCTCAAGCGCCCAACCAAACATTGATGCCATAAGCATGATCGCACCTGGAATTGTTAGCCACAAGCTATACACCAGACCATACGCTATTGGCACCATACTTAAGGCCAGAGCCAAAGGCCAATATGACGGTGCTGGAAGGTGGACACCCTTCCCGTTACCAGGTTGAGCTAGCTCGTCACCAGACGCCACTCTCTCCCAATTTCCATCTTCGTCTTTATTGAACTTTCTGCGCCACAGTTCATCAAGCCCTGTAACCGTTGGAGTGGTGTCGAAGTTATGTGTTGGGGCTGGAGACTGTATCATCCATTCCAGAGTTCTGGCGTCCCACGGGTCAGCGCCTACGTTTGGACGTCCTGCTGCTACCCACTTACGATGCGAGGCAAACGCGTTGTGCAGAACCAGCAGAGTTCCGATTGCCAAAATCAGCGAACCGAACGAAGCAACCTGATTCCAGAAGGTGAATCCCTGAACTGAGGAGTATGAATCCATGCGACGAGGCATTCCCTGCAGGCCCAGCACGTGCATCGGACCAAAAGTGAGGTTAAACCCGATTACCATCAACCAGAAGTTGGCCTTGCCAATGCTTTCAGAGAGCTTGTAACCAAAAATCTTTGGCCACCAGAAGTAAAAGCCTGCCATAAAGCCGAACAGGGCGCCACCGAACAGCACATAGTGGAAGTGGGCAACGATATAGTAAGTGTCGGTTTGCTGAGTGTCAGACGATGCAAATGCGTGAGACACACCACTTAAACCACCAACCGTAAACTGTGTCACAAGACCAATCGCAAACAGCATCGCTGTGTTGAGGATTATCTTTCCACCCCACATTGTGGCAACCCAGTTAAGTACCTTCACGCCAGTTGGAACTGCAATAAACATAGTTGCAACCGCAAAGGCCGTAACCGAAAGCGGCCCTAGCCCAGAAACAAACATATGATGAGCCCACACGCCAAATCCCATGAAGCCAATGGCTATACCTGAAAACACCATGAACGGATAGCCGAAGATAGGTTTGCGAGCAAAAGCTGGAATCACTTCAGAAACAATTCCGAAAGCTGGGAGAATCATCAAGTAGACCTCAGGATGACCGAAGATCCAGAACAAGTGCTGCCAAAGGAGTGGGTCTCCACCCATGGTTGTATTGAAGAAGTTGGCGTCAAATGTGCGGTCCATCATCAACAGAACCTGTGCAACTGTCAGGACAGGAATAGCAAACAGAAGCAGGAACTGGGTGACCAGACTCATCCAAATGAACACAGGCATTCGCATGAAGGTCATACCAGGAGCTCTCATGTTAAGGATGGTGGTAATCAAGTTGATTGCCCCAGTAAGTGACCCGATGCCTGTGAGAATGAGCGCAATGTTCCAGTAGTCAATACCCACATCAGGGTTGAAAGTCACACCAGTGTTCGGTGCATAGTTAAACCAACCACCATTGGGACTACCCCCGAGAAACCAACTGGTATTTAACATGATCCCACCAACCAAGAACACCCAGAAACTAAAAGCATTGATCCGAGGGAAGGCTACGTCACGTGCACCAATCATCAGCGGAATAAGGTAGTTGGCGAAAGCGGCACCAATTGGCATCACCACTAGGAAGATCATGACCGTTCCATGCATGGTGAAGATTCGGTTATAGGTATCTCCAGAGAAGATAGCGTCTTCTGGTGAATCAGCAGGTACGGCGAGCTGTAAGCGGATTAGCAACGCGGCAGCGCCACCGATAATCAAGAAGAAAAGAGCGGCAGCTCCGTACATTATCCCGATTTTCTTATGGTCGACCGTAGTCAACCAATCAAGAATGCCTTTGGGGTTCCTAGGCCGGGCCCAAGCGCCAAGAGACACTGGACTACCGGATGTTGTTTCGGCGGCTGGCAGATTTTCAGACATTCAGTATCTAAATCCTTCTAGTCAAGACTCTGTAGGTAAGAAACAACATCATCAAGCTGCTCTTCGGTCAGCTGATTGAATGATGGCATACCCTGAAGCGAGTCAGGATCCATATCTTTACGACTTGAGGCGTTAGCTACCCAACGCTTGAGCTCTGGGGAGTTAAAGCGGTAGCCACTGTCCTGAGTTTCGGCTAACTGAGAGAGCGCTAGGTAGTCGCCAGCATCTAAAGCGTCATCGTTTGGGTCGCCAAGATCACCCACGTAAACCCCGTAGATGCCACCCGCAAAGCTTGATCTCGTTGCAAAGTGCGTAAGATCGGGAGCTGCGCCAGAATCAAGAGGGGCGACAAAGTCTTCGGCATAGGCGATTGCGGTTACGCCCTCTGGAGCGTCACCAGCCTCTCTAACAACGTGACACGACACACAGTTTTGTGCAAAAATTTCACGCCCAGCCAGAGCCGAAGTGTCTGTAGGAACTTCAGCAGGATTCGCTTGATTCTCTAGCCAAGCTTCGAACTGTTCGGGAGCAAGAGCAATCGTAGACATCCTCATCCGAGCGTGGGACAAACCACAAAACTCGGTGCACCAACCAGTGTACTTGCCTGGTTCGTCGGCCTGAACAGACCAAGTATGTAATCGACCGGGGACAGCGTCTCTCTTGCCGTTAAGTCTTGGAATCCAGAAAGAGTGAATTACGTCTCGAGATGCAATAGTTAAATCTACTTGTTCATCCGTTGGAATTACTAACTCTGTAGCTGTTACGACATCATCACGATCCAACGAGATCTCCAGAGGAAGCTCCTCATCTTTTTCGTCAACTACACCGTCACCGTTTCCGTCTCTGAAGAATCCGTCACCATCGACGTCGTAACGGTACTCCCACCACCACTGCTGTCCGATAACCAT
This sequence comes from Acidimicrobiales bacterium, assembly GCA_020628305.1. Taxonomy (GTDB): domain Bacteria; phylum Actinomycetota; class Acidimicrobiia; order Acidimicrobiales; family SZUA-35; genus JAHDDW01. The sequence goes on from JAHDFH010000013.1 coordinate 4,444, forward strand.
GACGTCAAGTTCACCTTCGGCATTCTTTCCTTCTAGTTCCCAGATGCTTTGCACCATGGGAAAGGAAAGAGCCGCTAAAAGTAGAAACGGCGCTATCGTCCAGCCCCATTCCAACTTGGTGTTGCCGTGAATCTGCGCTGGGAGCTCATCTGGGTTATATTCGTCTTCGGTGACACGACCTTTCACCACTATCAGGAGAGTTCCACCAACCACAAGTACGAAAATGATCGCCATAATGATCCAAACAAGCGGAGTCATCAAGTCATATATGGTTTGAGCCTTCGGCCCGGCTGGCTCGAAGGTATTAAGCGGTTTATCCTCAGCGCAACTGGCGAGAACTAAAGCTAGGCCTGCGGAAGTGATGAACTTGCGACTATGCGACTTTGAAAAGTTCATTAAGCCTCTCCCTCTGAGTGCTCGGAATCGGAGCCATGCTTCTCGTGTTCACGTTCACCAACGCCTGCAGCGACTATACCTCCTATAAGGACAGCAACAGCACCGAAAGCGATAAGAGAATTCACAACTCTTCGAGATGGCTCCTTCTTAGCAATGAAGATGGCTGTTACGAAAACTAGCGCAGCTGCAATCGAAGCAATGGCGGTGGATGCTTCGGCTGGGACGGCTAGAAGAATTCGAGAAATTCCGACCACGATGAAACCAATTACCAGTAGCCCGAAAACTGGAACATCGAAAATTGAAGCAACCTTGGCTCTTGCAACCGAGTTGACAGAGGGATCATCGGTCAAACCGTCAGACCAGGCTTGCATCGCCCACTGAAGACCAATCATGAACCCAAGAACCAAACCGGCTACCAAGAAGGCTGTAGAAATGGCTACACCGGCGACAAACAAGGCAACAGCTAGGGCTGCGACTGGGGCAACATAGCTTGGTGAGCTCTGCGCTATCGCCGCAACTGGCTGGTATTGGGCATTGTCGTCTACGAGTTCTCCTTCTCGAGATAACAGGGCCACAACAGCAAAACCAGTGAGGGCAAAGGCCAAACCCATTCCGAGGGAGTATCCAAGGTGGTCTCCGACGCCCTGTTTATAACCAAGGCTGAGAACCCCAACAATTCCACCACCGGTGGCAACTCCGTAGGCACATGCTGCCACGTAGCTAAGGCCGCTCAGTGTCAGTAAATATCTTGCTCCCCAGTTAAACACTCAAACCTACTTCGTAATGTAAACGGCGTACCATAAAATGGCATACACCGCAGATACTTGGGTCCAATAAATTGCTAAAGCTAGAAGCGCCTCAGAGCGCTGACCCTCAAAATCACCGACGAGTGTGCGCATGAAGGTGAACATTACAGCACACATTCCAGCTAGGTAGGCAAGTAAATGAGCACCTGCCATTGTATAAATCAACACGGCTTGGATGGAGTCGCCTGCTGTCATATCCAAGATTGAGAACAGATAGAAAGCCTGGACAACAAAGCCAAGTGAAAAGAGTAACGTCATTACTTGAGCGAGAAGGGCATTACTTCTATCTCCGCCCTTGGCAGCGCTGTACGCCCACCAGATTGTAAACAAGGACAAGATCAGTGAAACGCCCATGTAGTTGGGCTGAGTTAGCGGAATTTCAACACCTTGGGGCAACCAGCGGGAACCATCTGCGATAACGTCAGCCCTTAGGGCTACATATATGCCAGCTAGCACGCTAAAGCCAAATGCAAATGAAGCGGAGATTACCGCAGACCCTGCAACAACAAGGTTTGATCGCTTTGCTTCTCTGTGCCCCGCAAGATCAGCCAGGCTCTCATAAGGTGTAACATCAGCCATTAGTTTGCTCCTGACCCAATTGCTGGAACATCGGTAGTTTCTAACTCCTCGATCTCCACCGATGGCTTGCCAAAGTCCTCATCCAACAATGGCGCTGCCGATCGCACTACAACCGGCTCAGAAAAGTTATCACGTTTGGGCGGGTTGGCAGTCGCCCACTCCAGAGTCGATCCCTCCCACTTAGGTTGAGACGAACCAGAGACTTTTGATGAGGCAAGCGAGGCCACTGAGATGACAACAAGTAGAGCGCTTGCTGCCGTTACCCCAACACCAATCAAGGGAAGTAGAGCCCACGGCTCACCCGTGTTGGAATAGGCACCAACAGACAACTGAACTACATCAATATCTTGCACTGCCCAGATCTGCGCCACAGTCCATATCATCGAACCAACTAAGGCAAGCAGTGCAGCTGCCATCATCGGAGGAGTTGGGAGGTGACGACCCCAAATCTTGATCGCCCAATGGTGAAACGCTCCGATAGCAGAAAGCAGCGAGGCTCCAACCATAAGAGAAAACGCTGGCCCTAATGCGACCAAACCTTCAGCAGCTAAAGTGCCACCGCTAGCAAGGTCTGGATCGAGCGTGGCCATTGTTAGGGTCTTCAGTTCGATCGTATCCGCGAACCCGTACGCAACCAGATCAACCGTAGTGACTGCCAAAGCAGTCAGAACCAGACCGAGAGATCCAACAGAGGCCACGACAGCAGGATTCATCGAGAACTTACCCTTAAACAACTGCAACTTGTTGTACCCGAGCACTCCAAGAACTGAGACTAGTAACCCGAGTGTGGCCAAGGTGTTAAAAACGCTGACCTTAGGAACCATGATCGTGGTGAAATAAGAGACGCCCCCAACGACCGAAAGTAACGTTACGAGAAGAGCTGGCAGAGACAGCGCTCTAGTATCTTTTATGGGACGATCCGAATGAACGCTAATGACTTCAGTCGCGATGCCCATCACTGGGATACCCAGGATCATAAGACTTGGAAAGCGAGTAAATGGAGCGAAATTACTTAACAACGACGCTGAGTTGTTGAGGTCTAGGAAGCCTGAACGCACTCGCACGAAACTAACTGCCAATTCAGCGCAGTAGGCCGCCAACACCATCACCCCTGCCAAAGCAAAAGCCAAATGAAACCAGGTCGCAGCGCTTGCTCTTGCCATTGAGAGGCCTTGGGCTCGAGCGACCAAGATCGTGGCAGCCACACTCGATAGCGCCCAAATAAGCCCGACAGCCATCATTGCGAGAGAAAGTGCCCAGAGTTCAACAAATTCTTGGGCTGCTCCGCCCGGGCCACCGTCCATCACATATGCTGCGACAGCCATCAAGAAGCCAAGAAGCCAAATCCAATAGGAACTAGCAACGCCTTTTTCAAAACCAAGCTTCGAAACGCCAAGTTGTAGCGGCACCAGAAAGATTGCCAACCCAACTAGTGCTGGCAGTAGAGCTCCAAGCACTAGCACCTCACGAGAAAGTGACCAGAACTGTCGAAACTGCCCCACGTTAGAAAAAATCTCTAGATTAGCCAGATCAGCAACTTCGTAAGCGGCAAAAGAGGCAGTAAGAAGAGCTACAAAAAGAAACAAGATCGAAGTACCAATGTACATACGTCCAACTTCTTTATGATTGATCATCAGCAAAGACGAACCCACAGCTCTGGAGTTTTTAGTTGCCGTCATGGACCCCAACCTACTAACTGATCAACTGCCATTACACCGAATAACAGCGACAGATACGTAATAGAAAACTGAAAGTACTTTATCGAATTACTCACCCGTTGAGAAGCATCCTCGCAAACAGTCAGTTTCCAAGCCTTGTAGGTGAAGAGAAAGCCCAAAACCATTGAGCTAGCGAGATAGAGATAACCCATCTGAGCTACAAGTCCAAATCCGAGCGAAAGCCCCCAAGTAATGGCTGCATAACCGGTCATCTGAATGGCGGTTGTTCGAAAGCTTGCAACGACTGGCATCATCGGCACATTGACGCTGGCGTAGTCCTCTTGGTACTTGATGGCAAGTGCCCAAAAGTGTGGCGGAGTCCAGAAGAAAATAATGGCAAACAAGAGCCACGGAGCGAGTGAGAGTTCATTAACTACAGCCGCCCATCCAACAAGTACAGGTACCGCACCGGCGGCTCCACCGATCACAATGTTTTGGGAGGAAGTCCGCTTTAGCCACATTGTGTAAATAAAGACGTAAAACAGACACGCAGAAAGCGCTAGAACAGCCGCAAGAAGGTTAGTGAAATACCAAAGCCAAACAAATGCAAGGATCTCAATTACAAGGGCGAACACTAGGGCTTCAGCAGGACTGACAGCCCCGGTAACTAAGGGACGACCCTTGGTTCTGTTCATCTTCACATCGATATCGCGGTCGATATACATGTTAAATGCGTTTGCACCGCCTGCTGCCAAGGCCCCACCAATGAAGGTAAACAACATCAGTGGTATGGATGGTAGACCCCCATGGGCCACAAACATGGTCGGGATCGTCGCGATTAGCAACAGCTCAATTATGCGCGGCTTAGTCAAGGCCACGAATGACATTGCACGTGATTTAGTGACGGGAGTAGCTAACACCAACGCACATCCTATCAAAGGAGCTATTCAAGGCTTATAAGTTCTGAAAATCTCGGACGAAAATTTTCAACTACCTTAAGGCGCTATGAATCGAATCGCGTTGGAGTGACTCATACAAATAAAATGGGTTTCTCACTTCTGCACCTAAGGAGGTCTCAAACTCATTCAAACTAAAAGATACGCATTCTCTGGCTGACTCATCGGTTAAGTTCGATCTGAAGATTCCCGCAGCCGACACCGGCAAGAAATCTTCATACGTTATCGGGTCAGCTCGGACAAGACCATCATCAACAAGAGCCTCAAGGTCCCCAACTGATCTACCAGTGAGCCTGTCGCCAGAAACATTTTGATATTGAAAGAACCCCAGACCGAGCTGCCTTATTTGTGTCCAATCATCAGGGAATTGGCCAAAAGCGGTACTCAGTGCAGCGTGACGAGGACCACCTTCTGCCATCAGATCGTGAGCTTTCTGGAGGGTAGCATCATAGAGCGACCTACCTTTCTGGGTTAGGGCTGCACCGCGTTGTTCGATCTCACCAAAACGCGCTCTGTGATGGCCCTGCACCGCCTCGCCATTCTCACCCTGAAATACCACGGCTTCTTCTATTGCCTTAAACGATGTTTGGCGCAACAGAATTGGACATTTACGACGAGGCGGGCCCTCGATTGTTTCTTTGGGTGTAATTCCACGGTGAGGCATGGTCGAGTGAGCTGCGTCTATGTCCAACGTGCGAGGGGTCAAATGATTAATATGAGGCCCCTTAAAACTAACTATGTCTGCTACCAGCTGATGTATTTGGTTCATGCTGTTGTACTGATCAACTGTCAGCGCAGCCTGTTCATGCCATTTAAAGGTGTCAACCAGTGCAGGAACGAATTCTTCGACTTGAGTCTGTGTCAATCCTCCCCTATCTTCGAACCTCAGCAGGAGCTCAGAGGCCTCATTGCTAAATATCTGACGTTGCCGCAGAACCGCGTCAGCATCATCTCGGATTGAAGGATCAGAAATCGCACGGGTCTCCAGCAGTGAGGTGAACACACGAAAGGGATTTTTAGATAACTCAGCCGGATCAACCGGCCTGAAGGCTGTTGAGTGAACTGGCATTCCCGATGGACCCAGGTCGTAATAGCCAACTGCAAACATTCCCAGTACTGCAAAAAATCTACGAATCAATTGCAGCTCTCTAGCCGAACCAAGCCTTATAGCCCCATGGCGCTCCTGATTCAAGCGATTCAATCCACCCGTCGCCCTAAGTCGATCCTCTAGCGTTGGATCTTGGGCTAATTTCTCTGCGTTGATGTCCTCAACCAGGCTTACTAAGTCACCATAGGCTGGCACTTCTAGTCTGTACATCTCAGACATCTGAGCGGCAAACAGGGCCCTTATCTCGCTGGACTCGACAAACTCAGTAGCCATTCGTAGACCCTAGCGTGTCAGCCGTGTTGTTAACTACTATGGTTTCAGAGAAGCTCATTTAGCAACACAACAGGATGAGAAACATCAAACCCAAATCGTCGGGCCTGTGTTCTACAGGAATAACCCGGCGCCACAAGCTCAGCGGTTTGGTGACGTTCTAACTGAGGTTGCCAGTTGTCTACAAAGATCTTCTTGCTGAGCTCATGGTTCTCCTTCTCGTGACCGAAGATTCCCGCCATTCCACAACAGGTCAATGAAACAGATTTAACTTCTACACCTGCCTGCGACAGTGCTTTACTGTAGGGAACATCTTGTTCTCCTGCAGTTCGACTTGAGCAGTGATCAAAGAGAGCAGCAGTAACTCCAGTTGTCACCCCGGAGTCAATTCTTTCGAGAAGGTATTCGTGAAGTCCCACCACCCTAGACGAAAACGAATCGTTAGTTTTTGGATACTCGTTGTTGTGAAGTAGCTGCACCACAGGTTCCAATGAAACTATTGGGAGTCCGGTTTCTTGTAGGGCCAGATTGAACTTGGTTTGAGCCTTAACCGATTTCGCAAACTTACGAACCTGCCCCTTTACATGAAAATACTTACCACTGGGGACAAATCTTGACAGGGCAGGCTTTTCGCCAAGCTTTTGCAACAGACCTAAGGCTGCTGCAGCCACTTCTGGCTCGAGATAGAGGCTAAACGCATCGCTCAACACGATCACAGTTGCGTCACCTGGCTTGGAAACGTTGGACACATAGCCAGCTGACGATTTAGAAGCGGTTCGTCGTGGCCCTACTCCCCTGACCTTTGGCAGATCAACAAGCCCTAAAGCTAACTCAGCTGCTTTAGTCAAAACGCCATTGGCCGGCAGCTTTGAAAGCTTCGGCAGATTGGCTTCAAACGAACCCAAAGCCTGTGAACGCAAGCGTTCTTTAGAGTTAGCTGCTCCATAGAGCGACAGGAACTTAGATTTTAACTCTGGTATATCAACAGCTACTGGACAGTCGCTGGTACAGGCGTTACAAGATAAACACTGGTGCAATGAGTCAGCCACACTGTCAGCAAGCTCGTCATCTTGAGGGTTCCGAGACCAAGCACGCAACAAATCAGCCCTACCTTTGGGAGACAGCCTTGGATCCAAAGTTGCTTTATAAGACGGACACATGGATGCCGTTGAACCCCAGTGGTGACAGATTCCGTTGCCGTTACAAGCGAAGGCAGAATCGAATTCTTGACGGTAATCAGTTTCAACAAGCTGATCTGCCTCGCCACGCAGAGAGATCGAATCAACCTTAAGTAAAGTCAACTTTTCCGTCAATGGCGTATAGAGCTTTCTTGGGTTAAAGCAGTTACGAGGGTCAAAAGCTGTCTTTATCTCACGCATGGTCAGCAGTAGTTCTTCAGGCAAGTCAGTAAACTCGGCTCGGAACCCACGACCATGCTCACCCCACAAAACTCCCCCATAGGACTTAACCAAGTCATTTACTCTTTCGGTCAGCTCCCTCACCAAACCGCGGTCTATTTCATTTTCAAGGTTTAGCACTGGCCTAACGTGAATGCAGCCAACGTCTGCATGTCCGAACATCCCATAATTCAACTTGTAAGAATCTAGTAGAGCTTTGAATTCTGCTACATAGTCAGCTAGTGAATCAGGCGGCACCATCGTGTCTTCGATGAATGCAACAGCACTTGCACCGTCAGAGCTTGGACGGGCAAGATATCCAACTGAGTCTGCCCGAAGCTGCCAAAGCTTTGCCGCTTCGATCTCGTCGAGAATGGTGAAGTTGCCCTTAAAACTGTCCAGGTCTGCCTTCACTTGATTTGGCTGAACAAAGCTAGGGTAACTAACAAGCAACATAGACTTATCTGCTAGCGAATAATCTTCGACGATCTGAGCGGCCACCGCTGATTGCCCTGCAAGCCCAACAGTGTATGAATCAACTGCTTCAATGACAGCCGGAGCGGTCTTGCGAATTTCAAGCGAGGCTAGAATGGCGTCATCGAAAGAATCAAACACGCCGAGCGCCGTCGGCCCAAGATCTTCGTTATCAATCAACGAGAGCTCGATTTTTGTGACGAGGCCCAAGGTACCTTCAGCTCCACAGAACAGCTTTGTGTAGTCGATCTCTGACCCAGCTGCACCTGCAATGTTGTAACCGGACCAACCTCTTATCACCTTGGGAAGGAGGCCCACTCCTATGCCTGACAAGGAAGCTGAGACCTGGCTTGCGATTGAACTAGGCAGGTCTTCACCGCTTGTGCTGACTGATCTTGCATTTGGGTTTGTCAAAGTAACTACCGAGCCGTCAAAAAGAACTACCTCCATTGAGACCACGTGATGGTTAGTTCGCCCGTGAACCAACGAACCTTTGCCGGCGGCATCGGTCGCTACCATGCCTCCAATGGTGGCCCGGCTTCCTGCAGATGTGTTTGGTGCAAACCTTAGACCGACTTGGGCTGCTCTGTGGTTGAGCTGATCCATCACCACACCCGGCTCGACTATGGCGGTCTTAGCTACAGAGTCGACTTCAATGATTCGGTTCATGGACCGTTTGAAATCAATCACTAAACCAGCCGTGAGAGATTGGCCGTTGGTGCCTGTCCCCCCACCCCTTGCAACGAGACCAAAGGGCTCAGCAAGCGCATTATTAGCTTTGACAATCTCAGCAACGTCAGAAGTAGACGTTGGAATCACAATGACAGTGGGTTCGAGTTGATAAATAGAATTGTCAGTTCCATAAACCACTCGACTCGACGGGTCATCAAGAATTTCGCCCTCAAAGGACGAATCAGCTAAAGCAGCAATAAGTGAGTCGAGCGAACCGGAACCTGTCACTGGATAACCTTACATGAAGCCAACTATTTACTTTGGCAATATATCGAGGAGGCAGCGCTCATTCACTCGCTACCATAGGAGCCATGAGTGGAACTTCACCCCTGTTTGACAACATAGTAAACCTCTCGAAGCGACGCGGGATTGTCTTCCCGTCAGCTGAGATCTACGGAGGGTTTCGCTCTACTTATGACTACGGCCCAATTGGTGTCTTAATGCTCCGAAACGTTAAAGACGCCTGGTGGCGCTCCATGGTTCAACTTCGCCAAGACGTTGTGGGGTTAGATGCTTCAATTCTCTCGCCTCCTCAGGTCTGGGAAGCTTCAGGCCACCTCAAGAACTTTTCCGATCCACTAATTGACTGCAAAAACTGTGGCAGCCGCCACCGAGAGGACAAGCTCGATGATCCAAACACATGCCCAACGTGCGGCACAAAGGGTCAATTCACTGAGGCTAGACAGTTCAACCTAATGTTTGAAACTCAAGCAGGGCCGGTCAAAGATTCAGGCTCCGTTGCTTACCTGCGCCCAGAGACCGCTCAGGGCATGTTCATTAACTTTGCAAATGTACTCAACACTTCACGCAAGAAGCCACCTTTTGGCATTGCACAGATAGGCAAAAGCTTTCGTAACGAGATAACTCCTGGCAACTTTGTTTTCAGAACCAGAGAGTTCGAGCAGATGGAGATGGAATTCTTCGTTCCCCCAGAAGAGGCAGAAAAGTGGTACGAGTATTGGTGCAACGAACGCTTCAACTGGTACATAGAGCACGGAATGAACAAAGAGAACCTCAAATTGAGAGCACATGACAGTGACGAACTAAGTCACTATTCTTCTGGGACCTCAGATGTTGAATACAAATTCCCCTGGGGTTGGGACGAACTTGAAGGCATCGCCAACCGTGGCGACTTTGATCTCACCCAACATGCAAATTCTTCTGGAAACAAGCTGGAATATTTCGACCAGGCCACCGGCATCCGTTACACCCCCCATGTGATTGAACCCGCAGCTGGAGCGACAAGAACCATGATGGCTTTCTTAATGGATGCCTATTGTGAAGAAGACGTGGATGGAGACTCCAGAACCGTCCTTAAGCTTCATCACCGAATCGCTCCCTATAAAGTTGCTGTACTGCCACTTTCTAAAAAGCCGGAATTGTCAGAGCCAGCGCAAAAGGTCTACGAGATGATCAGTGCTCGCTGGATGACCGATTACGACGAAACGCAAGCAATTGGTAAGCGCTACCGACGACAAGATGAGATCGGGACCCCGTTTTGTGTAACCGTTGATTTTGACACCCTGGAAGACTCTGCTGTTACAGTGCGAGACCGTGACTCCATGACTCAAGACAGAGTCAGCATCGATCAGGTAGTCAACTGGCTAAACGACAGACTCGACTAAACAGCTACTATTTCAGAAACCATCGCCTTCAACTGGTTTGAATCAAAAGGCTTAACCAACCATCCGTCTGGTCTTGCTGTACCCGCCAAGAACTCATCTGACTGCCTATCTAGCAGCAGAGCGACAGGACGTTTCTCGAGCCGTCCCATCTCTTCTTCTTGACGGATTGCCAGGCACGATGCTATTCCACCCATGTTCTGAATCTGAAGATCTAACAGAACTACTGAAGGATCATTTTCTGTAATAGCCCTCACCACATCTTGGCCGCGTCTCACGCCAATAACTTTGATTGACTCAGATCCTAGAGCAGCATCAACATTTGCAAAAAGTTCTATCGAATCTGTTGCGACCAAAATAGTATCCACCTCCGAAACTCTAGCGCTAACAGCAAACAACAGGCTTGAACTTCGGAAAATCTGCGAATGTGAGATTATGATTTTATTAGGTAGTTTCGGAGTTTGGAGCTAGCATAGTGATGTAACGCATCAGGAGGGCGCAGATGCTCGAAGTTGAAATCTTGAACGAAACTGCACACACGGTCTGCCGCCCAAAGGGTGAGCTAGATGCGTACACCGTTGGATCCTTCCGCGATGCCTTGGCTGAACTCAACCAAGAAGAGGCGCTTCTTATCGACCTCTCTGAAGTTCCATTTATGGACTCGGCTGGCCTGGGTGCTCTCATAGGTGGCATCCGCAAGACCAGAGAAGCAAACGGTCGAGTTGCAGTCGCATGCAACCGACCCGCCTTGATGAGATTGCTTCACACAACAGGCTTCGACCGCATTGTAACCGTGGCTGAAACCTTAGAAGAGGCAGAAACTGCGCTCCAGAACGATGAATCTCCAGAAGAGTAGCGCTTAGTCGTCGATTTATCTAGACTTAGCCGCTAATGGCGAAGCAAACTATCATTCGGCGCATCTCAAGAGCTTGTGCCCTAGCCCTACTTCTACTAGGAGCTCTATTGTCGAGCACCCCAGCTCAGGCTCAGGAACAGCTTCCTGCCTGTGAAACGGCTGTTGGTTCGGCAAGTTCTGAGTTCTATGTCACTAAGGTTTCTGGCATTCTTGACCCGGTGGTGTATCAACATATTCTGACCGAACTTCGCAAAGCCGAGCGGGCCGGTGCCGTCGGCTTCATTATTTGGATGGACTCTCCGGCTTCGGTAATCTCCGATAGAGACTTTCTGGAGCTGTCAGATGCCCTTCAGCGAACCAAGCTCGATACTGGCATTTGGGTTGGCTCCAATGTTGGTAACAGAGGTAGAGGCAACGCTAGCGCTCTAGGCGGTTCAGCACAGCTAACCGCTGCTGTTGACAAGTTAGCTCTTGCACCGGGAGCAGTATTTGGAGACACAGGCCCGCTCCTGGAAAAGGCTTTGTTTGAATCAAAGTTTGGCAACGACTCCGCCTATCTGAAAGACTCTGAATACGAAGCTGAAGAAGCCTTCGAACGGGGTCTTTCGGTTGGCCCTACACAAGTTATTGCTGATATAAAGCAATTTTTAGCGTTGTACGACTCGTTTGAGACCCTGGAATGTGTTAACGAAGCTGGCGCCACGCTTCGAACCAGCGTAACTTCGACGAGGCTGTCTGGCTTGACGATGACCTCTCAACTCTTCCACACTGCTTCAAGCCCTGAGGTTGCTTACCTTTTCTTCATGTTAGGACTTGCTCTTTTAGTATTTGAATTCTTTACTGCTGGAATTGGAGTCGCTGGCGTAGTCGGAGCTGGCTTTTTCTTACTCGGCTCTTACGGCCTTTACAATTTACCGACTCGGCTGTGGGCAGTAGCTGCAATCATCATTGCGATGTTGTTTATTGCAATCGACATTCAGACCAATATTCCCCGACTCTATTCTGCCTTAGGGGCAGTGCTCATCTTTGTTTCGTCGATTTTCCTGTTTGGGGAAGGCATTAGGGTAGCAACCTTTACGTTATTCGTGGTCTTTGTTTCAACCCTTATCTATATCTACTCCGCTATGCCAGCCATGGTTAGAGCACGGTTCTCAACCCCGACCATTGGACGTAGCTGGATGGTAGGAAAGAGCGCAGTTGCCCTAACTGATTTGGATCCAGAGGGTGAGGTGGAGCTAGATGGTGTGCCGTGGAAGGCTTTCACTAATCGTGCTACTCCAATAAGCGCCGGGGACGAAGTGCGAATTGCGAGCGTGCAACGACTTTTGCTAGAAGCTGAGCCTACTGAAGGCGCTGCCAAAGATTATCGCGACAGAAGTTGAGCAACTCACTTGTGTAATGTCACCTAGGCGTACTAGGATCACCCCAGGGAAATTCTGCGGACCCTTGGCCGGGCGGTGATATGTGTAAATCGAGGAGTGGTTAGATTTATGGAGCTAGTTGAAACGAAGAGTGTTTGGCACACAGAGGCAGCCTGTAGAGGCCCTTACCAAGCAATCTTTTTCCCGCCAGCAAGTAGCGAACGTCGCCGAGACAAACGAGCACGAGAGGCACGAGCAAAAGAAATATGCTTGCAGTGCCCTGTGATCAAACAGTGCCGAGAATATTCGTTCGAGATCAGAGAGCAGCACGGCATCTGGGGTGGTCTAACCGAGAACGAGAGACGAGAGATCTTTAAGCTAGAGCAAGAGCTTTTATCAGCCTAAGCTCGAGAATTGTTGACTGCGCTCAGCTTCACATGCTGCGAAGCTTACGCACTCGCGTTCGTGGTCATTAACTAGGCCTTCGCTTTGCATGAAAGCATAGACAGTGGTTGGACCAACAAACTTCCAACCCATTTTCTTCAAAGCTTTAGCCAGATCCACAGCTGAGGCGGATGGTTCAAGCGATTCTGCGAACGATGGTTCAGGCGACGCCCAACGCCAAAACCACCTGACAATTTCGCTGCTATCACCAAGACTTTGAATGCATTGAGCGTTGTTGATTGTGGCTGCAATCTTTCCCCTATGTCTAACGATCCGTTCATCAGACAGTAACTCGGCGATGTCACCTTCACCCATGTGAGCCACTTTTTCTATATCAAAGCCAGCAAATACATCTCGAAAAGATTCTCTCTTTCGTAAGATTGTGAGCCAGCTAAGGCCAGACTGAAAACCTTCTAGGCTCAGCTTTTCGAAAATCGCCTGCGCAGTAGTTGCAGGACGCCCCCACTCCAGATCGTGGTAATCAACATATTGCTGATCGTCTTCTGGAACCCAAGCACAGCGCATAATCAATAGAATATGCACACAAGGTGACATTTCGGGGCAATTCGCTTGATTCTTCACTTTTGTCGCCGATCCATGCCCTTGAGAGCCAAATCAGGCTTTGCTGTTTCATGGAGTAGCCAAAATGACCGATTCATTTGACGAGATTGAAAGTTGGAGCAATCAAGCAGAGGCTACTGCTGCTGAACCAGAAGAGAAGAACGAAAAAGGCAGCAAGGTCCTACTCATTGTCGGTATCGCTGTTGCAGCTATTGTTTCTGCAGCCCTAATCGGTGTGGGCTACTTTCTAGGAGCAGACGATTCCGCTTCGACAGTTTCCTCGACAGATCAAGAAAGCACAACAACCTCAGCTGAAAGCACTCCTTCAAAATCGATCTCGCTCGAATCAATGACAGCCACCGCAGTGGAGAGTATCGCTGTTGACGGTCAGCCACACTTTGTGGCATCGATAAAGGATCACACTATTGAAGTTGCTGGGCGAGTTAGTTCAGAGCAAGAGAAGGCAACCTTAGAGGCAATTGTTGGTGGCGCTTTTGGTGCGGTTACTGGTGGCGACTCTATTGAAATCGACCCCGAGCTTGAACCACTTTCTTGGCTTGAAGGCTCGCTGCTTCTTATGGGAACCTTCATTTCAGAAAACTCTCTTGAAGGCACGCTTGCTGCCAATAACACAGACGCAATTATGGACATGAGTGTACCTCGACAAGAGAATTCTCAGATCATGGAAAGCGCTCTTACCCAGCTCGGGCTAAATGTAGAGAATAACGCAGTTGTTTTTTCAGAGTTGCTAGGCCCTGAAATTAACTTTAGTTTCGCTGGAGAAGCCCTTGAAATTACTGGCGAACTGCCAACCGAGGCACTGATCGATGAGGTGCTTGCCGATCTTGAACCAAACTTTCCTCAAATCAACGCCAATATCACTGTTAATCCAGAACGCTACGCAGGTTATGGCTATACGTTTATGGATCGAAACCTTGCGATCGTTAAGCCTCTCAATGGCTTCGATATTTCAATCTCTGAGGCCGACTTTAACATCACCCTGGCAGATGCCATTGCCTTCGAGCCTGGCTCTGCAGAGTTGCAGCCACAGGTTGAAGAGTTCACGTCTCTCTTTGTGCAGAGTCCACTGTTCATTCAAAGCTCTATCGTAATTACAGGACATACAGACAATGTTGGCTCTGAAGACGCCAACCAGGTACTGAGCGAAGAACGTGCCCAAGCCGTAGCAGCATCGTTAGTTGCCAATGGCTATAGGGCAGAACAGCTCACGGTTGAGGGTAAGGGCGAAACAGAACCTGTGGGCGACAACAATACTGATGAAGGCCAAGCGGCCAACCGCAGGGTCGAACTCAGCATCCTTAACTAGCCCGAAAGCGCCAATTAGGAATCCCGATAGACTCGGGAGTATGATTCGTCGCGGCCTTTGGCTACTCCTTACTGTCACCCTGTTAGAGATCGTCGGGATAATTTACTTTCTTCGGTTGACTGGGCCAGCGGGGATGCTTGCAATACTGGGGTTCATGGCCGTTGGGGCTTACCTATTTAGCACCTTAGGCCGCAACACACTTGCCAGAACAGCACAGTTTGCTAACGGCCAAGCCCACGATGAGCACCTCGCTAAGGACCAGATCCGGCTCGTTTCAGCCGTTTTTATGTTCATGCCTGGCCCTATTTCAACAATCATGGGGTTGCTGCTTCTGGTTCCACAATTAGGTCGATATGCTAGAAACAGGGTTCTGGAAACCCCTGTTGGCCAAAGCCTTGTGAAGCTCTCAAACTTCAATCTGGGCCGTAGGCCAGGAGCTCGAAGCGACGCTATCGAAGTTGATCTAGTTCGACACGACAACGTTCAAGAGCAAGGTTCCAGAACAGAAATAACTCAGAACTCAGGAGATTAGCGTGGCTTTAAGTGAAACAGATTCAATACCAGTACCACCTGTAACCCCAGGTGTCGCTCGAGCGCTCAGTCCCCTAGTTCGGCGCATTGTCTGCGACGGCCCGTCAGCTGAGGAGGCTGGTGTTAACTCATACCTAGTTGGCATAGATGAAATTGTTGTTGTAGATCCAGGCCCGATAGAGAAGGATCATCTAGACATCCTTGTTGGTTGTGGCGGAGACAACATTAAGTGGATCGTTTCCACCAGCGCCGATCCAGAGTTTGCTGAAAGCGCACTAACTATCAAAGAACAAACCGGAGCTAAGTTGATCGCACCGGAGGGCGTTGAAGGAGCCGATGAAGTACTTGGAGATGGCTACAAGATTGACGCCACCGAGTTTCGCTTGATAGCAATGAAAATCGGCCGAACGGGCAAAAAGTTCGCATTCGTTCTTGAACAAGAACGATCGATTTTTACAGGCGACCATGTATCGGGCTCAATGCCAAAGGACCTGGTCAAGAAGATCAAACCATTCCGGGTTAAGTCAATGGCTCCAGGCCACGGGCAGTTCGTGGAAGACGCTAGAGGGCTAATAGCCTCTTAAGAGAAACTCTTACCACAACCACAGCTTCGCTGTGCATTTGGGTTATCAATCTTAAAGCCAGGGTCCTGGAGGCCATCTTTGTAATCTAGAGTTGCTCCAGTCAGCAGATCCGCACTTGTAGCATCTACAACAACCTGGACTCCGCCTACTTCGGTTGTTTGGTCATCGTCGGTACGGTCACCATCAAAGAACATCTCATAGCTGAAGCCAGAGCATCCACCAGGGCGCACAGCTACTCGCAAAGCTAAGGACGCATCGTCTTCCTCAGCCAACAATTCTTTGACTTTACTAGCAGCATTGTCAGTAACAGTTATCACACCGCACCCCTTTAAAATATGAATGTTCCACAATGGTATCTAAAGAGACGAGTTTGGACAATACTGAAGCGATGGATTCGACAGAACTGCAATCTAAACTCCTCCAGCAGCTGGAGTCAGTTATCGATCCAGAGCTAGGCTGCAATATTGTCGAACTGGGCATGGTACAGGGCATTTCAGTCCAAGCGTCAGAGATTCAGATCAAGCTTGCCCTAACGACCATGGGGTGCCCTTTACGGGCACAGATTTCAACCGACATCAAAGCGGCCGTCAAAGTACTAGCCCCTGAACACAAAGTCACGATTAATTGGGTTGAGATGAATGCCGAAGAAAAAGCTGCTGCCATGCAGCTTGCCCGCAAGGTAGCTCAGCAAAATGAATCTACTCGCATACCGGATAGATGTCGGGTGATCGGGGTAGCTTCAGGCAAGGGAGGCGTAGGTAAATCATCAGTATCGGTCAACTTAGCTGTTGCACTTGCCTACTCAGGCTTCAGCGTCGGCTTTATAGATGCTGACATTTGGGGTTTTTCCACACCACGGATGCTCGACATTGACACACATCTACAAGCAAGCAATGAAGGCGACAAACCACTCATCAAACCAGCAACCAAGGCGTTTGGAACTGGCCTATTAAGTCTTGTTTCAATGGGCTTACTCACACACGACGAGTCCTCTGCCCTGATGTGGCGAGGTTTGATGCTAAACCGTGCCGTGCAGCACTTCTGCGAAGATGTCGAGTGGCCAGAAGATCTCGACTACATGATAATCGACCTCCCTCCAGGCACAGGAGACGTCGCAATGGGGTTGGCCTTAATGGTTCCAAGAACAGAAGTCCTGGTTGTGACTACCCCCTCGCTAGCCGCACAAAGAGTTGCGGTTCGTGCTGTTTCAATGGCTCGCAAAAGCAACCTGAGGGTGATCGGTGTTGTAGAGAACATGTCTTACTATGAAGAATCAGGGCAAAAACATGAAATCTTCGGCTCTGGCGGTGGCGCCCAGCTGGCAGATGATTCTGGCTTGGAGCTACTAGCGCAAATCCCAATCGAGCCCGAAGTCGCTTCAGGTGGAGACACGGGCCAACCTATTGTTCTGCAAGATTCTCCGGCAGCAACCGCCATTCGGTCCCTAGCTATACGCCTGAATGAACAAAGCGTGGACTTAAGTCAAGGCTGCTCCGCTCGACTGTTAGACGCTATAGAGGCAGCATTGGACTAGTGCCAACGACCGGGACCTGTCCCCATGGTTGCTTTAGTCGGGCCTGGCCTTGGCTATGAGCTCGGTTCGCTCTTGGTAAGCGAATAGGACCCCTGAAGAACTGATTTAGCAGGTACAGCCTTATCACCCTCTGCGGTCGACAGAGTGACATGAGTTGGACCCACCTGAATCACTGATCCGCTGAAGCCCTTTGTGGTCAACTCATCGCCTGGTTCGATCATGCGTCGAAGACTTCTTGCCGATGCAACCTGCTGAGCGACTGGGCGACCACCAAAGCCAATCAATAGAGCAAAACTTGCCGCCAAAGCGAACAGAACCGCTCCAACTGCCATGTTGACTACTTCGGTGTCGATTCCGATTTGACTAACTGCCAACAAAGCTGCGAACGTGATGATTACCACTCGAACTATCAGCGTGACCTTTTGGGCAATATCAAGTGGCATTCTTGCCAGTGCCGGGGCCATAGCAGTGGCGGCAAATGTGGAAAGAACGTTTGCTCCTATCAAGATTATTGCGGCCACAAGGCCCTTGGGAATGAAATCAACAAAATCGTCAGCTAGCTTGTCGACCACCGCTGGTCGGAATACACCCAAAATCACAATCAAGCTGACGACAACAAATAGCCAGAACACAAGGCTCGAGATAGGGTTGGCAGCTTTCTGCAACGCTTCAGGTCTTCCCGTTTTTTCAAGGAGCCGGCGAACCATGGACGACGCCACTGCCCCCAATAGCGGGCCGCAAACTGCTGCAACTCCGATTATGATCCAATCGCTTAGTGTCATGTTCCCTCTTCCGTTACTAAGATCTTTGTAGTTTCAACTCCAGAGGCAAAAAGGCCTCCAAAGATTTCCAACACTTCTCTATTGTCTAGCCGCTTCCTCACGGCTTCGGCAACTTGGTCAGTCATATCATTGGTTGGCTTCAGAACAGTTGCAAGGGCGTCATGAACCGTCGGCGTTTGGTTATCACCGACCTGGTTCTCTAAAGTCTCGGCACAACGGTCACATGTCTCTAGATGCTTATCTACACGAGGCGCGCCATTGCCGTCCAGCCAGGCCTGTAGCTCTTTGGAGCTAGGATGCATTATCTTCATGAGACCATTCCTTTAATGCATTAGAAAGACGCCTTCTGGAGCGCAGAAGTCGCGTCTTTACGGTTGGTAGTGGTATTTCGAGTATTTCTGAGATCTCCTGATACGAAAAACCCTCTATTTCACGCAAAACAACGATACTGCGAGACAAATCGTCCAGCGTGTGCAACTCGGCTAGAAAATCTGAGAACGCTTCCTTGGTCTCAGCTTGTTCCTCCACACTGGCCTCAGGCAAATCTGGTTCTGGCATTTCAGTCGGATCAACAACTAGCGCTCGCTGCGATCGCAAAGCTGAAATCGCTGTGTTATGGGCAATTCGAAAAATCCAGCCTCGCAAAGACCCTTCGCCTCGAAACGATGGAAGCGCTAACCAAGCTTTAACCATTGTCTCTTGTGTAACGTCTTCGGCCAAAGCCCGATCGCGCACGATTGATGCAGCAAGCCTAAACACAGCCTCCGAATACTCAACAACAAGATCGTGGAGCTGATCAGGGTCTCGCTTTACGGCATCGTCAGTTGATGGTTGCGACGCAACTTGATTTTCAACTGAGTCTTTCATAGCGTCCACGTCTCGAGGGCCCTCCATAGTCTACCGTGCCACCTCTTTGGAGCCTATTTCTAGAATTTGTGCCACTCGAGCGCGACAAAGTCGACTAAGATCCGTCTACTAGAGCGAAAGTTATTCATAAGGAGTGAAATGCTTGCATATCAAATAGATGCAGCGACAGAGGCAACTGAAGATGTTGCAACTGATGTTGCTGATGAAGGGGTCGACGTCATCCAAGACATCCAAGACGGTGTCTCTGATGTAGTCGATACGTTTATGGAATGGCTACCAAACGTAGTCTTATTCCTAGTTATCTTGGTGATTGGCTTGTTTGTCGCCAAACTGATCGCTCGAGGAGTTAGAAAGCTCTTCGGTAAGATCAACCTCGATTACTACCTAGACAAAGCAGGAATCGGCGCACCGCTCGAGCGGGCTGGATTCCCAGACTCCGGTAAATTTGTAGCTAAGATTTTCTACTACCTTGTAGTTCTCTTCGTGCTAAAGATAGCATTCGGTGCTCTTGGCGTAGAAGCACTCAACGATACATTCGATGAGCTAATTCTATGGATTCCAAAGGCTATCGTTGCTCTTCTTCTCATCGTTGTTGGTGGCCTTGTTGCTAACACAGTGAAAGACTTGGTTGCTGGTGCTACCAGTGGACAGTCTTACTCGGCAATCGTTACCAAAGTTGCGTTCTTCAGCGTTTGGATGATCTTTGGCCTTGCAGCTCTGGATCAAGCTGAAATTGCAGCTGAGCTTGTTGACACTCTCACCCAAACAGTTCTTTGGGCTGCAGGTGCGATCATGGTTATCAAGTTTGGTGTTGGTGGCGTATGGGCAGCACGTGACCGCTTCTGGCCATCTGTCTATGACAGCCTGAGCCCAAAGAACGATAACTAAATAGCTATCGATAACTTAAGACTCTGAGAAAGGGAGAGGGCTGTTAGTTCAGCTCTCTCCCTTCGTTTTTCGGCTCTATTGTCTAGACTGTGTCTACAACTAAGAAAGAGATTCAGATGCCTGAAAAAGTCGGACCTTACTCGCCATTCGTTGAAGCAGGAGACCTTGTCTTCATCTCAGGCCAGGTTGGGATTGAGAATGGGGCGCTAGTTGAGGGCGGCTTAGAGAACGAACTCAAGCAAGCTCTTGCTAACTTGAGTTCGGTACTACACGCAGCAGAAATAACAAAAGAGCAGATTGTAAAAACCACCGTCTTCATGACAGACATGGACAACTACGCCCGGATAAACGAAATCTATCTCTCATATTTCGATGGGCGCAAACCAGCAAGGTCAGCTGTAGCTGTTAAGGATCTACCCTTAGGTGCTATTGTCGAAATCGAAGCAATCGCTCACAAATAACGATTACAGGGCATCGAGCTCGGCTCGCAATTCCTTGATATCGAATACATTATCTAGCCGATCCACGATAACGCCCTGAGCGTTTACGAAGTAAAGTGCCGGCTCAAACTCTAAATCTAGAGCCTTTACATGTGGGGCTAGCTCAATCGCCGGATCAGTGTAGTTACCACCAACTTCGTCGACATTCGCATATACCTCACCATGAATAAACCCGATCTCTGGGTATTGTTCAACGACGCCAAGAAGCGTTTCGAGAACCGGTCCGCAGTATGCTGTGGCACACAGTTCGGGAGTAGCGATAAGCAATGCGAATGCCTGCTTGCCTAGCAAGTCTGCTGGCGTGGTTGTGTGTAGTTGACAAGCGGGCTTTCGAGTACACAGAGTGTCGACACCGGCAGAATCGTCTGGCGTTGGAGTTACAATGTTTGGAAACGTATCACCCGGGACCAACCCAATGATTTCATCTCTCGAAAAGGCTTGCACAGGCATAGTCACTAAAAATGCGCCAATCTGCGACTCAATGTCGTAGATCCCTGGCTCCGGCAATGTTGCCCTTAGCGGAAAGTAGCGATTGACTTCAGAGTGCTGATGTCCGTCGTCAGGGTTTGTAGCCACATGATCATGCGCGACAATGTGGGCAGCTACTGTTAGCTCTTCGATAACATCGCCATCTTTTAGGACCCGAACAGCTAACTCGCTTTGATCGTCCACGGCTTGTGTCCCGTTGCTGACAACGCCAATCGGAATGCGCTGGCCTGGCAGCCCCGCAACGATCGCCCTATCTTGAGAATACAGCGCCACAAACTCTGGACCTAGACCGCTAGATGTATTAGTACAACTTGAAAGAATGGCGGCTGTAGTTGCTCCGCCTGCGACTTTGAAGAAGTTCCTACGAGAAATTCGGCGGTTCATGTTTCAAAACCCTATCTAAGGGCATCAATGACGAGGTGTCTAGGGCAACAAATTGCTATCGTGGGAGAGTGATTGACTTAACCAAACTTAAATCAGACGAAGAATACCGCAACGGAGCTCTCGCAAAGGGAGTGGCAGTTGACGTGATCGATGAGCTGATTTCATGTTCAGTTGAGCGCAGCGGCGCTATTCAAGAAACCGAAGCTAAAAGGTCTGAGGCAAACGCCATGGCGAAGGAGATTGGATCCTCAAGCGCCGAGGACCGTCCGGCAAAAATCGAAGCAGCATCTAAAGTTAAGCAAGAGCTGTCCCAGCTCGAAGAATCTCTTGCCGAAGTAGAGAAACGGTTCCATAGCTTGATGCTTCAAGTTCCCAACCCAGCCCATTCAAGTGTCCCACATGGAGACGAGGATGCTTTCCGAACCGAAACTGAAGTTGGTGAACAGACCCCGGCTAGAAAGAGCCATGGAGAGATCGGCGAAGAGCTTGGTCTAGTTGATACTAAGCGGGCCGTGAGAATGTCTGGAAGCCGCTTTGCCTATGTTATGAGAGAAGCAGCCCGCATGCAGTTCGGATTGGTTCAGTGGGTTCTGGACAAACTAGACAGCCATGGATTTGACCCTGTCGTAACGCCAGTGGCAGTTCGTGAGGAGATGATGGAGCTCGCAGGATTTTTCCCAACCGATAAAAACCAGGTTTACAAGCTAGAGGGCGACGATCTATATCTGATTGGAACTTCCGAAGTTGCCTTGGCTGGCTTGCATCGCCAAGAACAACTCTCAGCTGACGAACTCCCTCTACGCTATGCAGGTTACTCGAGCTGCTTCAGGCGGGAGGCTGGAACCTACGGCAAAGACACCGCTGGGCTTTTCAGAGTGCATCAATTCGACAAAGTCGAAATGTTTGTTTATGCCCATCCCGACAATTCTTGGGAAGAACTTGAACGTATCCGTGGAATTCAGGAAGAGATCGTTAGCGAGCTCGGATTGCCGTACCGAGTCATCACTTGCGCCTCTCGTGATCTTGGCGATGCCACATCTAAGAAGTACGATTTAGAAGCTTGGCTGCCTTCTGAGCAGCGATATCGCGAGATCACATCTTGCTCTAACTACACAGATTTCTCTGCCCGACGCATGAACACCTCAATGAAAACCGAAGCGGGTAATCAACTAGTTCATACCCTGAACGGCACGGCTTGTGCTATTGGTCGAACCTTGCTTTTCATCTTCGAGAACCATCAGAACGACGATGGTTCAATCACTGTTCCAGAGGTTTTGAGGCCTTATTGTGGAGGTATTGACGTAATTAGGCCGAAGGGAAGCTAATTTACGTCTAGTTCTTGACGATTGGTAAATTATGACCGCTGAAAAAAAGCGCAGCCTTCACGAGACCTCGGTCGAGCAGTTCCAGCGAGCTGCAGATCTGATTGATCTCCCTAGCAACTACCGCTCGATTCTGGCATCGCCAAAAAATGAGGTGATTGTCAATTTTCCAGTCTGGCTCGATTCTGGAGAGATGAAGATCTTTACGGGTTACCGCATTCAACACAACAACATTCTTGGCCCCTTCAAAGGTGGACTTCGATTCCATCCTGATGTTGATCTAGACGAAGTGAAAGCGCTCGCAGCATGGATGACTTTCAAAACAGCACTCGTGGGTATCCCCTATGGTGGCGCTAAAGGTGGGGTTACTATAAACCCCACTGACTACTCAACTTCCGAAATGCGACGCATTGTCCGACGCTTTACTCATGCCCTTGGTTCTAACATTGGGCCAGAAACAGACATTCCAGCTCCCGATGTTGGTACAAACGCTCAAACTATGGACTGGGTCATGGATACCTATGCCAACATTGCGCCCCCTGCCTTTAAGCAAAGCGTAAAAGGTGTTGTTACCGGAAAATCAGTTGAGTGTGGGGGATCGAAAGGCCGTGAAGAGGCTACTGGAAAGGGAGTATTGTTCAGCCTTCGCCACTGGTGCGGAGAAACCAATAATCGCTTAGACGAGCTGACGGTAACTGTGCAAGGGTTTGGCAACGTCGGGTCACACTTCGCTCGACTAGCAGCCGAGGCTGGATGCAAGATTGTCGGTGTTGCTGATCACACGGGAACTGTCGGCAACTCTGAAGGTCTTGATATTCCAGCATTGATTAGCCATGTCAAGACCACAGGAGGGGTTAAGGACTTCTCCGGAGCTCAAGAGTTAGAAACAGAAGAGCTTTTCTCAATGAAAGCAGATGTTTTTGTCCCTGCCGCACTCGAAAACCAGGTCACAGCAGAAAGAGCCAAGACTCTTGGAGCAAAACTTGTAGTCGAAGCAGCCAACGGACCAACTACGCCTCAAGCAGAGGAGATTCTGGCTCAACGTGAGGTCACGATCGTTCCAGATATTCTTGCAAATGCTGGCGGCGTGATCGTTTCTTACTTCGAATGGTTGCAGAACAAATCCTCTCGTAGCTGGTCAACTAAAGACATAGAGACTCGGTTCCGTGAGATTGTGTGGGATGCGCACGACAATGTCGTCGCAACTTGCAAGGAGTTCGACTGCTCGATGCGCGACGCCGCCTACGTCGTCGCCCTAAGACGTATCACCGCATGCTATGACCGCAGAGGCATCTTCCCCTAGCCGCTGCATTAGGGACGCGGTCACTTGCCGCGCTAGGCGCCCATAGTTCGCAGAGACGACCTAGACCTGTCCCCGATGGTTCCTGGTGGTTCTTTTGTTTTGTATGTCTCTCGACTAGTCAAAGCTTTTGGGCAATAATGAAACTTAGCTTCCAAGGAGACAACATGGTATACAGAGCAGAGTACTTGTGGATCGATGGGTCAGAACCCACTGCGGAAATACGATCAAAAACTAAGGTGCTAGCTGATGGCGAAACTCCAGGGACCTGGGGTTACGATGGGTCGAGCACCAATCAGGCAACAGGCAGTTCGTCAGATGTGGTACTGGAGCCAAAGTTCACTTGTCCAGACCCGATTCGTGGAGGTGACAACATCTTGGTTATGTGTGAGACGTTCAATCCCGACGATATGACTCCCCTTGAGAGCAATAACAGATCCGCAGCGGTGGCTGCCCAAGAGAAGTACAGCGCAATGGAACCCCTCTTTGGGATGGAGCAGGAATACACAATGCTGGACCCTGTGACAGAATGGCCGTATGGCTTTCCTGAAGGTGGCTACCCTCGACCTCAAGGCCCTTACTACTGTGGCGTTGGAGCTGTAAAGATAGCGGGACGGGAGATTGTCGAAGAGCACACCGACCTTTGTATTGCGGCCGGTTTAGCAATTAGCGGTACGAATGCTGAGGTTATGCCAGGACAATGGGAGTTCCAGATCGGCCCTGTAGATACAGTGACCGTCGCCGACCACATCTGGATAGCTCGTTACCTACTCTTCCGTGTCGGGGAGAAGCACAATGTAGAGATCTCGCTCGCCGCTAAGCCCATGAAGGGTGACTGGAACGGTGCTGGAATGCACACTAACTTCTCAACCAAGCAAATGCGAGAATCCTATGGTGCAATAGAGACAGCAGCGCAGTCGCTTGGCGCAGAAGGCAAGCCTGAAGAGCATCTAGCAGGTTATGGCCAAGGCATTGAAGAGCGCCTCACTGGTGCACACGAGACTCAGCGCTATGACCAGTTTAGCTATGGTGTTTCGGACCGAGGAGCTTCAGTACGCATTCCTTGGCAGGTAGCCCAAGATCAAAAAGGCTACATCGAGGACCGCAGGCCTAACGCCAATGCTGATCCGTACGTTGTGGCACGGCTCATGACTGAAACAGTCTGCGCCGCGCTTACATAATATACAACTAGCTGTATAGTTGAAATTTGAATGAGGGAGTTCCCGGGCGGGGGATTCCCTCATTTGATTTTTAGCGCTTCCTAGCTTGCCCTCGTGGACGGTCGCCCCCAACTAGGGCACTGATACCAGGGCTTTTGGGAGTCGACCTTCCCGTCTGTGGTGCACCCCATGAGAAAGCGGCAGGTCCCGCGGCGAGCTGATCCTCAACATCACGTACAACCGGAAGCGGCGAGACGCCGGGTGTCAGTCGCACCACCCCGACTACGGCACCTTCTTGCGTAGGTGCTGAGTTGGGTTTAGAGATGCCCGAGTAACTATCAATTCCACTGTTCGTAGCGCTAATGGCTGTCTGAACCAATCTAGAGATTCCCAGTGCGAGTGCGGCAAATGGAGTCGCCAAAACTACAAGCGGGGCTAGCGCTTTGCGCCTAACTTCTCCTAAAGCTCTTGCCAACAAAGTTCCCATGACGCCACCTTTCAGACATGGTTAATTGAACACAAAATTTGAGAATTAACAACGTCACCAGCTATTTAAGTAGTAACTCTGCTATCTGAACGGTGTTTAGGGCTGCGCCTTTTCGCAGGTTGTCACCTGCAATAAACATGCTCAAACCATTTTTCATGGTCTCATTCGGACGAATTCGACCAACAATAGACTCATCTATACCAGCTGCTTTGAGGGGTGTTGGCACATTATCAATGATCACATCATCTCGCTGTGAAAGCAGATTTGTAGCTTCAACGGCTGTAATTGGGTTAGTGAACCCTGCACTAATGCTGAGCGAATGACCACTGAAGACAGGGACCCTCACACAAGTTCCTGCCACTTTT
>JAHDFH010000013.1:30193-41014 GCA_020628305.1 Acidimicrobiales bacterium
CGGGATATCGAGAATCTTTCTAGATTCAAACCTAAGCTTCTGCTCTTCCGATGTCTCCAGGTAACCATCATCGACCAGGTCACCAGCCCAGGGAAGAGCGTTGAAAGCTATTGTGTCGGTGAAAGCGTTCACCTCACCAAAGTCAACAGATGATCCATCCACAGCCAGGCTTTCGATTTCTGCGTTTACTCGAACCTGGCCTGCAAGCTCAGCAACACCAGCTACCCCTGCACCAGAAACTGCCTGATAAGTGCTGACTACCATTGCCTCCAAACCAGCATGGTCATGCAGCGTCCGCATAATGGGCATTGCAACCATGGTGGTGCAATTCGGGTTTGCGATAATTCCTTTAGGTGGGTTCATGGCGGCCGCATCATTTGCTCCAACAACCACCAGGGGAACTTCCGGATCCATTCTCCATGCAGAAGAATTGTCGATCACAGTTGACCCGTCAGCTACTACCTTTTCAGCTAGCTCCTTGGACGTAGCACCCCCAGCTGAGAAGATAACCACATCAAGACCCGAATAGCTTGCAGTTGAGGCATCCTCAACGGTGACTTCTCGCCCGTTCCACTCGATGACCTTGCCAGCAGATCTAGCCGTCGCAAAAAGGCGTAATTCTTCGACCGGAAAGTTACGTTGTTGCAGAATATCTAGCGCTACTCGACCAACTTGGCCCGTAGCTCCAACAATACCCAAATTCATAGAGGTTCCTTAACTTGCCTGGTCTAATTCAAAAGTATCATGTAATTTCACCACGGCTGTTTCAGCTAGGTTTGCATCAACCAGACAACTGACTCTAATAGGCGAAGTTGAGATCAAGTGAATATTGATGTCGCTCTCAGCCAAAGTCTCGAACATTCTTGCGGCTATGCCTGGATTTGAGCGCATTGATCCACCGACGATAGACACACTTGCAATGTCGGCGTTAGTAGACACTCCTTGAGCGCCAAGATCCTCAAGTAGTTGAGCTGTTAGACCGGCGGCCACCTTCGAACCCTCTTCAACGTTGGTCGTGAAAGTAATATCTGTTGCTCCGTTGGGTGCAACATTTTGGACTATGACATCGACATTGATGCCAGCATCTACCAAAGCCCCAAAGAGCTTGGCGGATTGTCCCGGTTCGTCTTTGACAGAGCTAACTGTGTGCTTAACAACGTCAGAATCGTGCGTAACTGCTGTTACTACTGGCTGTTCCATATCGTCTCCTTCAGAAACAAAAGTGCCTATTTCCCATGTAAAGGCAGACCTAATGTGTAAATTGACGCCCCAAGAGTGGGCAAGCTCAACAGATCTAAGCGCAGGCTTAGGGCAACCCGCTGCCGTCAGCTCTAAGAGCTCGTCGTAACTGATTGCATCCAGCTTGCGAGCTCTTGGAACTAAGCGAGGATCGGCTGTGTAAACACCAGACACATCAGTGTAAAGCTCACAGGCGTCAGCGTTAAGTGCCTTGGCCAAACCAACTGCCGTTGTATCGCTACCCCCTCGGCCGAGGAAGGTGATGTTCTTCTCAGGGGAAACACCCTGAGAACCAGCTACAACAGCTACTTTTCCTTCGGCTAGGGCCTCTGAAACTCTAAACGGGTTGATATCAACAATTTTTGCGTTGCGATGATTGGAGTCGGTCATGAAGCCAGCTTGGCTCCCTGTGAAAGACTCTGCTTCTATACCAAGATCCGAGAGTGCCATACACACAAGCGCTATAGCTTTGCGTTCGCCCGCTGTGATGAGCATGTCCATCTCTCTACCAGGCTTGGAGGAAGACACCTGATCTGCAACATGGAGCAGATCATCGGTCTCTTTACCCATTGCTGAGACAACCAAAGCTATCTGATCGCCCAACCTAACCCGACGAGCAACTTGATCAGCTACAGCCTTTATCCGATCAGGAGACGCAACCGAAGTGCCTCCAAATTTTTGTACCAATAAAGCCACACTGTAAAACTAACATGACACGGCTAAAAACTGTCCAAGTTGTTAGCTAATTTGTGGCTTTAGGGTGAAAACGGGGTTGACTTCTTGCTAGTTTTCTTTGCATGGGAACCGAAAAAAGAGAACGCCAGAAGGCCAACCGGCAACAAAAGCAAGCCGAAGAAGCAAAGCAGCATGCTCGATCGAGCATGACAACTGGAGTCAAGCGGACCATAATTGGTGTGGTCGCCCTACTCGCCCTTCTTTTCGTAGCGGCACAGGTCTGGGGAGGAGAAGATGAAAGCACAGCAACTGCTGAGTCGTCTGAAGGATCCGAAGACATTTCAGTTGACCGCCAAGAAGTCTCAACTGAGCCTGAAGAAGATCTCGTTGTGATTGCGCCCGGCGAGAACGGGCTAACACCATGCCCAGCAACAGATGGCAGCTCCGGCAAGGCAAGAGATTTCTCAGCTCCTATGGATGACTGTCTTGAAGACGGAGCTGAATACTCAGCCGAGCTAGAAACCACCCTCGGTAAGTTCACTATTGAGCTCGATCCACATGCCGCTCCACAAACTGTCAATAACTTTGTCGCTCTAGCTCGCTATCAGTACTACGACGGGCTGACGTTCCACCGCATCGCTCAAAACTTTGTGATTCAAGGTGGCGATCCACAAGGCAATGGTCGTGGCGGGCCTGGCTACGCCTTTGACGATGAGCTACCCGAATCTGTTGAAGACTATGTCCAAGGAACTGTAGCTATGGCTAACTCAGGTCCAGATACCAATGGTAGCCAGTTCTTTGTCGTGACATCCAACAACCCATGGCCGGCAGCTGCCTACTCAATATTTGGACAAGTCAGCGACGGGCTGGATGTGGTTCAAGCCATTGAAGCGGTTGAGACCACGGGCGAGACCCCAATAGAACCTGTCGTGATCGAAAAAGTAACGGTAGCTCAGAGCTAAACTCCAAACGTGGCCTATGAGTTTCCGAATATTGCTGAACTGCGTGGTGACAATGATTTAGTGATGGTGGGTGGGGACCTTTCTCCCGAGACTCTCGTCGGGGCCTATAAGGCTGGCTACTTTCCGATGCCACTAGAAGACGACATTGGTTGGTTTTCACCGGTTGAAAGGGCCGTATTGCATGCAAACAGCTTTAAACCTTCGAAATCACTCAAGCGTTCTACTGAACGGTTCACAGCGACCAAGAACCAAAGATTCAGAGAAGTAGTTGATCGATGTGGAGATCCATCACGGCCTCACGGGTGGATCTCCGAAGATATAAAGGCTGCCTACTCAGAACTGCACCTTTTGGGAGTGGCCCACAGCATTGAAATATGGAACGAGAACGAGAAGCTAGTGGGAGGACTCTACGGTGTCCATATTGGGT
Organism: Acidimicrobiales bacterium; assembly: GCA_020628305.1. Lineage (GTDB taxonomy): Bacteria > Actinomycetota > Acidimicrobiia > Acidimicrobiales > SZUA-35 > JAHDDW01. Next base: position 33,497 of record JAHDFH010000013.1, read on the forward strand.
CCCTGTTTGCCGGTGAGTCGATGTTTCATTCAGAAACTGATGCGTCGAAAGTCGCTTTACTGGCCTTGTGTAAACACTTACGTAGCGACCCTCGCTCAGTCGTAGATGCTCAGTGGCTTACACCTCATTTGGCTTCACTTGGGTTTAAAGCAATGCCACGCACACACTACGCCCGGCTGCTTAAAGAACTATTCGCCAACTCTAATCAGTGACGGCTCATAGTCATCGGGGGCATCAAAGCCCATCAGGTTAAGGACGGTTGCTGCAAGATTCGCCAAGCTTGCTTGTTCAACCTCTGTTAACTTAACTCCCCGTGGCATTCCTGCGCCTGTAGCGACAAAAGGAACTGGGTTCACCGTGTGTGAAGTCACAGGCTCTCGTTTTCCAGCAACCTCTTTGTACATTACATCAGCGTTTCCATGGTCCGCTGTGTAGATCAAAATGCCATTAGCTTTGTTGACAGCTTGGAGCAGCCGCTCCATCTGAGCATCTATCTCTTCCATCCCTGCAATCGTTGCTGGTAAGTTACCCGTATGGCCAACCATGTCACCATTCGGATAGTTCACCCTAAGAAAGTCAAAAGCTCCACTCTGAACTTTTGATATCAGATCGTCGGTGATGCTGGCTGCTTTCATCTTTGGTGCCGAATCGAAATCATCGTCATCACTTGGAATCTCTGCAAACAGCTCTAGAGATTCATCGACGTAGCCGGTCTTGTTTCCGTTCCAGAAATAAGTCACATGACCAAACTTCTGCGTCTCAGAAATTGCAAACGACCGAATACCTTCAGCGCATAGATACTCAGAGATTGTGCGGTCAATAGCGGGTGGTGCTACAAGATACTTCTCCGGGATGGCGAGATCACCGTCATATTGCAACAGACCGTAGTAGTGAAGCTCCGGCATTTCGCCACGATCAAAGGCGTTGAAGTCTTGATCTTCGTAGGCCTGCGAAATTTGTAGCGCCCTGTCGCCTCGAAAATTTGTGAGCACCACCACATCGCCATTGGCCATTACACCCACCGGCTCGCCATTAGAATCTGCAACGACAAACTCCGGAAGGTTTTGATCGCCAAGTTCAGTTTCTTCGTAATAGGTTTCAACCGCTTCAGCAGCTGAAGCAAACTTTCTCCCCTGTCCATGAGTGTGGCAATTAAAGCCTCGCTCCACCATCGGCCAATCGGCCTCATAGCGATCCATTGTTAGCTTCATGCGACCGCCACCAGAGGCTACGGCGTAGTCAATTTCAAAGCCTTGCGCCGCATACTTTGCCGTGAGCTGTGCTAGAAACTCTTCAGTGGTTTGAAGGTAACTGAGCGCTGACCGTTCTGGAGTATCTCTCCCGTCGAGCAACACATGAAGCCTGACTTTATTCAAACCGGCGTCCGCAGCTGCTTCAAGCAAGCCATATGTATGAGCCGTGTCTGAGTGGACCCGACCATCTGAGTGCAGACCTATCAGGTGTAGGCAGTTTCCCTTGGCTTGCTCTATGAGTTCCTGCCAAAGGGCTGTTTTGAACAGATCTCCGCTCGCTAGGGCCTTGTTGACAAGCTTGGCTCCTTGGTCGAAGACACGGCCCGCTCCCATAGCGTTGTGACCAACTTCGGAATTACCAATATCTGAATCCGATGGCAGCCCTACATGAGTTCCGTGAGCCAGCAAAGTTCTGAAGAGTGGCTCTTTCTCGAAAGCATCCAAGGTTGGAGTGCTGGCACGAGTAACAGCGTTACTTTCGGCATCATCAGCGACTCCAACACCATCTGCGATGACCAATACAAGTGGACCAACCGGCGCTTTGAATAAGTTGCTCTTATTAAGTTTGAGGGTCATAGGTTGCTGCTAGAGAGCGTCGGCGTTCAATTCACCGGTTCGAATTCGCATAACTGAGTTAACAGGAATCGACCAAATCTTACCGTCACCAATTTTTCCAGTCTGAGCAGCTTGGCTTACTGCCTCAATGATTGATTGCACTCGATCTTCACTTGCAACTATTTCGATCTTAACCTTAGGAACTAGATCAACTTTATACTCAGCGCCGCGATAGGTCTCGGTGTGGCCCCCCTGGCGACCGAATCCTTTGACCTCAGTTATGGTCATGCCTTGTACGTCCAGATCCTTAAGTGCATCTTTCACGTCATCTACTTTGAAGGGGCGCACGACGGCGGTAATAAGTTCCATGCAATGAATTTAGCCTGCTATTGACTCACTTGCCAATAGTCGGCCGGATTAACCCAAGTTCTTGGCGACAATCTCAAACTCAGTCGAGGGCCGATCAGTGGGGGTTAGCTTTACTTCAGCCCATGTGGCAGCTGACTCGACTTCGAATACAACTTGGTAGGTGGCCATTCCGTCACCCTCAATCTCGACGACCCGACTTGCCAAGGTAGAGTCATTGTCGGTTGATAGCAGCCAGTTATGGGACTCTGACAACCCAGTCGGAATGTCTGTACCACTGTAATCAATTTCAAGATGCACGAATGTCCGACCATTGAGCGCCCTCTGCGAGCCATGATTTGGGAAAGCCGCTACTCGAACGGGGCTGAAGCGGTTTCGTTCCAAAGAATCGAAATCGAGTTCCTTCACAGAGCTAGCTACGTCGCCATCCAAAGGGAGATGTGCCGGAAGATGAAACTTCGACTCTTGAATTACGACCTGCCAATCTGCTAAGTCAACTGAAGCAGCATTGCGTTTGAAAACTAATGTCACTGATTTGGTTTGCAATGGGTTGAGATGCAAATACTTTTCTGAGTCATTGTTAGCGAACCTCTGTAGCGGAATTGTCTCCCCCCAATCTGCAATCAAGTAGATACTGTCACGGTGAGTTACAGCATCGATATAGCTGAGACGATTTCTAACTTGGGTCTCAACAATGATCGTTGTAACACCTGTGGCTGACACAGGTGATAATCGAGAGCTTTCGAGCGACCACAGTCCAGCTCCGTATGAAACTGACGGCAAAAGAGTCTCTGGCTGATCCGTTACCACTGAAGGTACCGCTGCAAGCGAACCACGAGAGCCTAACTGCGTAGCCAATGAGATTAATACAAGACTAAGAACTAAGAATGTCCATGCGAGTCTGGACATACGATCAAACCGTGATAGTCCAGATTTAAAGCTCACATTTACATATTGACATATCGAACGATACTTGTCACTAAAAAATTTTGGACACTAGGGACGGTACTACCCGTCCATCAAGACAAAGGGTCAGACAACTTAGTCCGAAACTTTCTCAACCGATAGAAACGATTGCCGGTTCCATGTTGCGGCGATGAGACTCGACCACCTTGAGTTCAACTGTACGTGTGTCAGAGATTACATCCTGATTGACTTCAAACAGAAGTGCCACCGCTTGGGATGAGTTGGGCTTCAAGACGATCTGCTGCGCTCGCTCAGAACACTTCAGGTCTCCTCCAAGTAGCGTCGCTATGCCAACGGTACTCACAACCTTGCCTGCACAATCCAATCGGGAGGCTGTTGTCAGCTCGCCATCGCTGTTGATCAGAGATAAGTCAGTTGCCGCGAGAAGAGCGTTAACTGATCCAGTGTTAGAGACGACCAAGTCAACTACCACGACGTCGTCGCAAACCGAGATAGAACACTCTCGAATCTCCCCTGAGGTGAATCGGCTTTCAATCACGCTTAGTTGTAAGTCTTCATAAACCGTTGATGGATACTGATCTGCTATGGCAGAGGTATTCTGTGCCTCAGCTGTAGATGTTCGAATGGGCAGTATTAGTCCGACAAGCATCATCGTCATTGCAAGCCAAAGCGCCACAAGAAAACGATGAGCCTTTTTCCCGACTCGCAATAATTCCGCCACAACCCCATTTTGCCAGAATATTGCCGGTTTGACACCGCACCAAAAAGGAGAGCGGAAAAGCGCCGGGGTAGCCGGCGCGGCAAGTGACCGCGTCCCTAATGCCGCGCTAAGTACGTAGGTTTTGGAAAAAGCTCTGCAATTGAGCTTTAGCTTGATGGGCTTGAACGCCGCTAGTTACTGCAATTGTGTGATTCATACGATTTTGCCTGCTGAGGTCATCAGCAGAGCCGAAAACTCCCCATTTAGGGTCGGTCGCCCCAAAAACTAACCGATCGATTCTTGCAGCAAATATTGCCCCCGCACACATCAAACAAGGCTCAAGAGTTACATATATCGTTGCGTTCTCTATTCTCCAGCTCTCGAACTGTTTGGAGGCATCTTTGATTGCGTTGATTTCGGCATGGCCAAGAGGGTCGTGTAGATCTTCTCTAGTGTTATAGCCCTTTCCGACTATTTGCCCACCAGAAACAATAACAGCACCTACAGGAACATCGCCTTTTGACTCAGCTTTCGAGGCTTCAGCTAAGGCAAACTCCATAGCTAGTTCATCAGTCAACACCTCTTCAGTGTATGGCCATTTCAGAAGGTCCTGGCCTGCTAAAAACGACCCAGAAAGCTGTTGTACAATAGTATGCATGGGCGGCTATGGCGGAGATTTTTGGAGCAATGACTACAGCTCAACTTCGTCGTCTTCGTCAAATTGGTTCTTTAAGAGCATAAGTTCCATGCTCATCAAGATCGTGGCAGTTTTGGTTCTTTTAGGTGGTCTGCTTGTTGTAGTCGACCGAATACCAACCAGTGACTCTTCTACCTCAACTGCAAGCCTTGAAGCATCCTTGAAACAGGGCACAGCCAACGGCAACATCACTTCTACAACCCTATTCTCCTCCAGTGCTATAGCTTCCAGTAGCTCTGTTATCCCTCCTGCAGCTCCAAGTACAAACTCCACGGCCAGCAATACCCCGGGCTCAACTACCTCTGGGGCCAGCACTGCAACAACAGCAGTCTCATCACCAACTACCCAACAATCGGCGACGACTGCCAAGCCATCCACCACGGTCTACGGGTCTAGTCAGCAATCAACTACCACTAGACCAGCGACAACTGCTGCACCCACCACCACAACAAAACCTACAACAACAGCTGAGCCATCAACGACGAATTCACAGGCACTAACAAACATTGGATATAACCAGTTTGAAGGCCAGAACTTAACTAGCCCAGAAGGTGTTGGTGCTTCACTTTGGCTGAAGGCAAATTCGTCTACTCTCGATTTCAACTTTACGATCGATTGCAAGGGCCTTTCTGGGACCGTTGAACTATGGCTTGAATCACCCAACGGTAACTGGGAGAAATTACGCAGCCAAGCGTGTCAGGACAAGCTGTACTTCACTAAGAGCGGTTTGCAGTCCGACACTCAATACACTATTAGCCTCCGATTTGAGAACACGACCCAGATCGATTTTATGGCCGAGCACCGCATCTTTGCCGCCTACGCCAATACCAACTCTTAGCCTGAATATCAGTGACGAAACGACCCCGCTGAAGGGTTGGTCATAAACAGAAGCCTGTAGCAGACAAAAAAAGACCACCCCGAGGGGTGGTCTTTAAGTTCACACTACGACGTCCCAGTGACCGTGGCGCGGGCGGTATGGGTAAACCGGCCACAGGAACGTCGTAACTGTGTTGTGTAAGACACTAGTCGAGTCATTCTCATATTTCAAGCGGAACTACTCGAAATCTGTAGAAATTTTCTAACTCATCGTCAAGCGACCCTCAAGAGCCTTACCTAACGTAATCTCATCTGCATATTCTAGATCTCCCCCAACTGGCAGACCAGAGGCAAGGCGGGTTACTTTGACACCAAACGGGGCCAAGACTTTCGAGGCAATAAACGCCGACGTTGTTTCGCCTTCAAGGTTTGGGTTAGTACAAAGCACAACTTCTTGTATATCTTCTGCTGCGACACGATGGGCTAACTCTTTAATCTTAAGCTGTTCTGGACCTACCCCATCCAAAGGATTAATCACACCAAGCAGCACGTGGTAGAGACCTTTGTAGCCCCCTGTTCGCTCAATTGCTTGAACATCTTTCGGTTCTTCAACTACACAAATAACCTTCGAATCACGATTGCTGTCAGTGCAAATAGAACACAGCACTTTGCCGGCCGAACCAGGAACCAGGCTTGTATCAGAGTCGCCAAGGGTTAGATCAATAACCTCACGATCCTTTACACCTTTAGCAGTATCTTCGGCAATGTTAAAACACCGATCACAAAACGTTACGAGGCGTTTCATATCTTGCAAAGCATCAGCAAGACGTTGAGTGTCTACAGCATCGACTTTGAGTAGATGAAACGCTATTCGCTGAGCTGACTTTGGCCCCACGCCTGGCAAACGTCCAAGCTCGTCAATTAGAACCTCAACGGGCTTTGCATATGCTGACACCGCTTAAGCTCCTGGAAGCCCGTCTGGAAGGCCAATTTCTCCCAGAGCTTCCGCCTGGACTTCAGCAACTTTGCTAGTTGCATCCTTGATGGCTGTTAGAACCAAATCGCTTAACATAGAAGCATCTTCGGATGCGACAAGTTCGGGATCAATAACAACGTTTTGAAACTCACCTACACCGTTGACTTCAACCAACACTTTGCCTGACGCCGCTGACCCCTGTAAAGACATCTCAGCCTGGGCCTGTTGCGCTTCCACCATCTTGCTCTGCATCTCTTGAGCTTGGGCTAGCAAGGATGAAAAATCCATTCCGTCAGTCATAATCAAAGTTCCTTCTACGAGTTGTCTATTACCTTAGCCGATGGAAAAACCTGCTTCAGGCGATCAAGCTTAGTATCTGGAGCTTCATCAGCGTCAGCCAATTCTGATATTGGACCAACCTCGTTCAGATCAATAACTCGCTCTGGCTTGGAAGCTACCGGCGAGGCGGTTTCTACGGGCATGCTTTTGCCAATAGCAAGCTGAATTGAAACTGCCTGGCCAGCTGATTGACTGATTGCCTGCTCAAGTTCTTCTTTGACTTCTTCACATCGGTTGAGGTGTATATCGTTCGGAGCTGAGAACTGAACCGCTCCATCGACAAATCCTACATAAGCACCGCCCCTGAAGCGTGCTCGCACCTTCTGGCTGACCTGCTCTAGTGAAGCGTCAAAAATCTGCTTCACCCTTGCATCTGTTAAGTCTCCCACTACTTGTTCAGCCACCGACTCAGCAGGAGCTTGTGGTGCTGGAGCTGGGGTCCCTGTTGGAGATTGCGACGCCTGAACTCGAGGTGACGGCGGAGCATCCACTCTTCGCTGAGCGGCGTTCTCCGCAGCCTGCCGAGCTGCCTGGCGCGCTTTTGCCGCAGGACCGCTCTCTTGAGGGTCATCCGTCTCCGGAGGGGGCGTGGCAGCAATCTGCGATTTAGCGGAAGCGTTAGGGTTTGCTTGTCCTTGTTCTAGCTTGGCGACGCGATCAGTTAAAGCTTTTATGACATCATCAGCGAAGTGCCCACTAGCTGAGTCCTCGTTCGAGCCACCATGACACAAACGAAGCAAAGCCACTTCTAGAGGCACTCTAGGATCAGTTGCTTGGCGCATCTCAACTAGCGCTGAGCCTATTGTTTCTAAAGATCTTGTTAGCTTTGCAGCCCCCAGCTGCTTCCCCATGCTTTGAGATTGCTCAAGTTCTACGGAACCAATGTGTT
>JAHDFH010000079.1 GCA_020628305.1 Acidimicrobiales bacterium
ACCGCCAACAATAACTATCGGGGCGGAGGTAGGCAGGCTGGAAGTCATGGGATCAAGTCAAACGGATGGATGATAGTGCAACAGATTTAAACTGAGCGTACATTTTCAGTCTACCTGCACCATTACCGCGACATCAAGCGACCGTACTCTTAGGGTTGACACAACCTAAAGCTTGCCAGCACTGAATAGTTTGATGAATATAGCATGGCATGGATGCAACGCGCACTCCGCTTACAACTACTCAGTGGTAACAGCAAACGAAAACCTTATCCACTGAAAAAGAGTGACTACCGACTTGTATTAGAAGCTGCAATAAAATCGAATCGGCCCGCGCTCCATGATCAACACGGGGATTTTCAGTCCTCGGTCATATTTCAAGCTATTGGTTTAGCTAGACCAAGATACCGCTTAATTTGCTGGAGAGCTAAACAGCGCTTAGCTGTGTGCAACTTAATCACGCGAATCTCCGTCAACGCCATGGTAAGAATACCGATCGTATCAAGCCACGCGTACTTGTATATCCCTTTCGTAGTTAGTGCCCGAAGCAGCTTCCCACAAACCGAACTACGCTTCCCATCAAAGTTGCGCCACTTCGCCTGCCAAATAATCACGCACGACCATCGTTTTTCAATCTACATCGCCAGATTTTTTTACACGTGAACATTCATTCCATCGTGGCCTCTGGCGGGCTGGATGTGCAGCCTAGAGGGTTGCTCAGGATTAGTCGCGCATCGAGCGCCACCAACTTGGATAATATTGGGACTAAGCAAATCCGTGTTTTTGGCAATGCAAGATATTCACTATTTAAACCGGTAATTTTTGAAACAAGGGACTGGCAAATTGGCAGCAACTAATGCAAAAGAACCGGATCTTGCTGGCAATAAAGGCATGCCAGACGAATTCAAAGATGCCTGGGTCATCGGTTGCACGAAGTAACTTAGGTAGGTGTATCAACTGGGAACGATATTCCAGAGTATTTGCCGGATACCTTTGGCGGCTCTTCGGCAGCATTGGTTTTTAACAAATTTATCAACTGCCTGATAAAACACGTTCTCTGCACTTGAACATGATTCCGCTGCAAGTTTCGCTCGTGAAATGATTGGAACGGATCCATGCAGATTCGAACTCGACCGCCGAAAGAGATGAACCCACAGTTCTTAAGATGCTCCATCATCAAGCAGATCAGGCCAGTGCTCCGCAATTAGGGCGTAAGTCAACTGATAACCACGACGACTCAAATTGTCGATCCATTCTTCTGACATTGCACAAAAATCGGTCGGGTAAGCGAAAACATCCTCTCTTGCAACAAGATCATCAGGAGGGTATTCCAGGCGGCTATCATCTTGCCCGAGGAACGGTAGCAATACGTTTTTAAGAACACCTGATCTCTGCAGGTCGAAAAGACGTTTTATGCCCGCATTCTGGGCCCGGTCATGTATGCAAGCGAAGGCGCTATTCAATCGGGAAATAACAGTCTGTTTAGCTGAGTCGAAACGCAGGCCATAACCAGCACGGCAACATATAATCGAATCCACTTGCGCTACGTTAAGACTGATACTTGGATCTCGATCAGGCCAAAGCGGTGCGAGGCCCAGATTGTCGTAGACGCCACCATCAGAGAGATTCACTCGCTCGACACGACGGGATCCGTCTTTTTTATTAAATGGCATGTACTCATCGAGGGCGGGCAACATTAGGGGGAAGGCAGCTGATGCTGTAACAGCCTGCCCGAGCGTAACGTTTTTATTCGCGAGTGTACCCAAACGCCAAGATCCCGAATCATGCGATGAAAAATAGAAGGCAGAACCAGTACGCAGATCCGTTGCGTTAACTACAAGTAATGGGCGATTCGGTGGCAGATCTCGCAACCTAATCCCCTTGAAAACTTCTTCCTCGAATACGCGCCTGAGGATCGTCGTCCGGCTGGCGAATCGTCGTACAGGTGAGTGAAGAATATCGAGCCGCAACGCACTTCTTTGTTCCGATGGCAATAAAAACGAAACAACCCATGTCAACTTAGACGCAACGAAAATGGCAGCATTGATTGGTACAATCAATGACCAGCATAAAATTGCCTTAACCCCCTCCGAGGTTGTCAGCATTTTGCGTACCGAAGGCCAGATTAAACCTTTCACAAGAAACGCTCGAACGGTAGCTTCAAATTCTGAAAAGGGGCCTTGATGGTTAGCATACAGTGCACCAATCACACTTCCACCGGAAACCGTGGATAGCACCGATACCTTATCGAGAACACCCAGCTCATGAAGTGCATGTAAACAACCAAGATGGAATGCAATCGCGCGGGAGCCACCACCAGACAAAGCTAGTCCTATCTTCTGATCTGCGGAAGCTTGCTTGCCCATTACACAACCCCTACGCTGCTCTTGTCATCAATCATTGAGATATTAATCCCAGCAAAAATGACGCTTACGTCCTGATCACCTGCGATGACCATAAGCGCAGGAAGCGCCTCCATTTCGAAAAGTGTTGCAAGCCAGTCAATCTGCACCAAATCAACGTTACTTGGCTGTGTGCCTGCACGTTGCGGATGTGAGTGCCACTCACCCACGTAACGAACTTGTCCACCGGTAAGTTCTGATACTTGGTCAAGGTGCTCTCTGACTCCACACGTACCACGAACAAATCCTGATGGCGTTTCTTCACTACCTGGAGGGGCTGAAGCCGCTAAAACTATATGGACTCGTTTTGAAGGTATGTCGACGACGCCAAGCAGCACACCTCCCGTTTCATTCGGCAGGTGCTCACTTCGCATTTTCATGATCTGATTAACAACGCTTTGGTCTATAGATACCGACCAGTTATTCCAAGTCGCAGTGATGACCGGTTTGGGCACAGAGCTTATGGCATTGATCACTCCGTCGTTCTGGACTGACCATATTGTTATCGTACCACTGGACTGATCGATTGCATCTCCGAGAGCACTGGAGACCAAGCCACTCAGAACAAGAACACGGGATTCGGCAATCATGTTTGTGATTGCCCGACATGCACCCGTGTATGCGAAAGACTGTTTCGGATTTGACAGGTGATCTGACAAGCGGTCATCAGCAGCGACAAGAGCAAGGTACTGTGCTTCAAGGTCACGCAATTTACACGATCTGTCTGAAGGTTCGATAAGCAGCACTGCGCCATCGCCAGAAGGGGTGAAAAAAATACTGGCCCTACGAGCGGTGGCATCATGATCTGACAAGAAGCGTCCTACAGGGACCGAGGCGGAAGCATCTAGCACTATGTCAGCTTCAAGGAGTGATTCATCAATCAGAGATCGCTCGGGCTCACCAGAGAACAAATTGGCACCAATCGCGTTGGCAATAGATGGTCGATTATCGTAAATGGCATTCAACTTATTTGCTACTAGTTCTGCCTTGTTTTTTGTCACATCTGCGCTGCGTCCGGTGTGGCGTGCGAGGTTATGAGGCAGAAGAAAGTCATCATCAACCACTGTCCAGGAAAAACGACCTTCTCTTACTAAACAGTCGGACACGTGAGATCCGATTGCCCCGGCCCCTACCATGACGACACGACGCAAATCTTCTTCGCTCCTTCCGGTAAGTTGCGTTGCAGTCGTTCGATCGAATTCGTAGTGCACTTCTGCGACTCGAACGACCAAATTTCTAATCGCATCGCTAGAGTCAGTTGATACGACAGCTGGAACGTATCCCACTTCGCTGCCTTCCTTTGCAGATCTGGAAGGAAATGCCACACCCAGCGCCACAGCTAAATCACCAGCAGATTTCTCCGTAACATAAGCTCGTAAATCTGTGCCGTCTTGTCGTTCCCCGGATGGCGAAATAATTGGCATTTCAACGATGATCACAAATAGCGCGTTCAAGCGCCACGCCGCACCTTTGCCCTCTTTAACCCACTCGGACAATCGGTTCCTTAAGTCTTTGAAAAGATCAATTCCGCGAACCTCCAACACCTCACCAAGGCTAGCCAAATTATTTGGCGCAAACATCATCCTCGTCATACATTCTGGCGCGACTTGATAGGCGACTACAGAAACTGGGTCCATGTTGTCGAGACCACCTTGGTGCGCCTGAATCGGTAAAACACGCAGTGTCCGTTGATGATTATTCTCGTAGACGCCAACCAGGTCACGTTCGTCAGCACCGATTAGCATATTTCGGGGAATGAGGAAGTTCAGAGGACTGCCAGATAAAACCGGGTCGATCGGCTGCCGAGCGTCGTGAAGTTCACCTCGGATAGCTCTAGAAAACCACGACAAAATTCGCTGAACGAGTTCTGCGTGTGTCCATGTCAACCGCGCTTCTCCCCAAGGGCGATCATCAATGCAGATCGCCCTTGGAGAGCCCTCAATCGTCAATTGCTGGTGTTCAGTATCCGGGAAATCCGGCCGAAGCATAAAAATGAAAGGCATCCCATCTTCAGCAAGAAAGCACACCCCAATCCGCTCGACGCGTCTGATATCACATTCACTGTGCTGGGGTCGCCCTGTTTGAAAATCAAGTACAACAAATTGCCGATCCTCAGCCACTCTCACTTCGATCAGATCAACAACGTCTTCGGCGTACCGCCGGACAAAAGAGACAAATGCAGCAGCAACCGGGGATTCAAGAATCCCTTCACCTACCGCAGGCCCATGACGCGAGAGCCATGCGTCGATATCCATTATCCGGCCCGCAGCGGTGTAGATGACGCCTCACCACTAACCATGGGCGCAACGACTTCATACGCTACGCCTAGAACCGTTATCTTGTAGGCGAACGGTTTCGGAATTGCTTTGGACGGATGCTCCATCGTCACCCTGAACTCGCCATCGCATTCATCAGAAATGCGACGGTGATACTTCGCAGCCTGTCTATGTGGCGGCTGGTCGTTATCATCGTCTGCGCCCTTCTCAGGTATTGGGTAAGACGGGGAGACAATAAAGCTACCTTCCTTCCGAGCATCCTCAAACAACCACTTTACATCTGATACTGGCGCTGTTTCGTTCTCACCCCGTTCCGGACCGAGCGATCGGTACGAGCAGTGATGTGGCAATTTCATAACGTCCCAACACAGACGGTGTTCGTTGTGGTGCTTGCGCGAAGTCTGCACGATTTGAGACAGCGTCTCGTGATCAACATCCGATGCAAGTAACAGTCTCGACTGACGATTGCCTTCAACAAAGGTCACGTGCATAACGATTGAGTCTTCGTTACGCACTACAGTATTGTTCTCGTCTTGCCGCCAAGCAAACGGGCAATGCACGAAGAACTCAGCCCGCTCGGGACCGTCGATCGAATAGCCTGGAACGAGCTGACCAGCGTCAACAATCAAATTCTTTCGGCTTTCATAGTCGAGGCCTTCCTTATCCATCCACGACTTCAACCGGTCCGGATACGAAAAAATGCGAATACCCCGGCCCTCGCGAAGCCGATGCCGCGCTTCCGCCCTCACGACGCGGGCATCGTCTTTAAGGTTCTCTTCCAGTATTGCAGCTGCTGGCACCCAAAGTTCGTCGATCCTAATACGACCCTCGCCTTGGTAGGCCTTGGCATGGTCAAGCCAGAAGAAGTCAGCAAATCCTTTACAGTGATCGCGATCGGTGTGGGTAATACAGACCGCATCAAAATTGTCGCGTCCTGACTTCTTAAGATCGCGCCGCAGTTCGGCCGGCAGGTCACACCGTTTGTCATCATCATCCTCACCCCGCATGTCCGCAAAGTCGATCAATATCTTCCGATCATTCGCCAGGTCAAGACGGAGCGTGTCGGCATTCCCAAGCGGAAACGTCTGAATTCGTGCTGTCATGTTTCAGGCCCTTTCGTGTCCAAAATTCGCGACACCCCTCACACCTAGCGAAAAGCCATACAACATGTTCAGAGTACCGAACATCATGATAATGTCTTGATATTCGGATTTCAAGGCGTTATTGTTCAGAGTAGCGAAAATACGTACCGCTGAGGAACCATGGCCACTAACATAGGTAGAAAAATCAGGGAGTTGAGAAAAACGAAAGGCTATACGCTCGATGAGCTGGCGACATTGGCCGATAGCAGCAAGAGTTACATTTGGGAGCTGGAAAACAAAGCCCCCCCTCGACCATCTGCCCAAAAGCTAGCGAAAATCGCGAAGGCGCTCGGCGTGACGATGGACTACTTCATAAACGATGAGGTTACCGCGGAAGACGCAACCGACAAGATGTTCTATCGGAAGTACCGCAATATGGATCCAGACGTAAAAGAGAAGATTCGCAAAATGATCGATTTATGGGATGACGAGTGAAGAAATTCCGCCCTCAACGCGCGGCTAACGAGATCACCACGGTTTTGCGGGCAGCCGGCGTGACTGAGTATCCATTGGATGTGCGCGCAGTCGCAACTGAGATTTCTAAAGCTAAGTATCCAGATACCCCTATAACAACAATCAAGGGTGCCGACTTGCCGGGATTCGAAGGCGCTTTGAGCCCGGCTCCCGCCGGGAAAATTGGATGGGGCATATTTTACAATAACAGAATTGAATCTCGAGGCCGCATAAACTTCACGTTAGGGCATGAATTCGGCCACTACATGCTTCACAGGGAAGCTTATCCGGAAGGATTCCAGTGCAGCACCGAAGACTTGGCTACTTGGGAATCAGAGTACGCACAACGTGAGAATGAAGCAAACGTATTCGCCGCGACTCTACTGATGCCGCTAGATGATTATCGCAGGCAGCTTGATGATTTGAAGCGGCCAGATTTTGATGAGCTTGGTGTCTGCGCAAACAGATACGATGTGTCTTTGATCGCTTCAACATTGCGGTGGCTGCAATACACATCAAGACGCTCAATTCTTGTCGTTTCTCGCGATGACTTTATCTTGTGGGCTCGATCAAGTAGGCGTGCACATCGATCCGGTCTGTATTTCAAAACCCGAGGCAGGCCACCAATTGAAGTACCTTGCCGATCAGGAGCAGCCAACACTAAGTCCTTGGTTGAATCAAAGGGGACCTGTGAGTTGGGGGCTGAAGTTTGGCTAGATCACCCATGCACTGAGCATGTGCTTCTATCAGAACAGTACGACTTCACGCTGTCGCTATTGCACTTCGCCGACGCTGAATTTTAGAAGTCTCGATTTAATCCTGAAATATTGATTACACGCCAATTCGGCATCGATGCCCTTAAAAACTTCACATGCTCACCATATATCGTACAGATGGACATTTATCCACGCAGTAAGCGGCTCACCTAGAAGATGTTGATTTGATTGCTGTTGCGTACGACGCTCGAGTTTCCAGTTTATTTTTTAGAGAAGCTTGACCATTTAAGAACAAAGACAACAGCGTCGTACACCTGAGGAACGTAAACAGCTGGTTGAACGACAAATAAAGTCCGGTATGACAGTGCATGCTTTCTGTTCGGAGCACAACATCGGTAAATCCACCTTCGACAAATACAAACGAAAGCTCTACGATGAGAATTCACCGAAAACCGGTTTTCAGCCGGTTAAAATCAAGTTGGCCGCGTCCTTGACGACTATCCAGGTTAAAAGCGCTGTACGAAGCCAAGCAAAAGCTGATGCGGTACGTGCTGCTCAAGATGCTCACCGCAACGCGGATGGCTAACAAATTACCTGGGT